>CAJXPD010000011.1 GCA_913057785.1 uncultured Lewinella sp.
AGACAATAATTCCTACCCTTTAGACAATAGCCAGCGCATCTCCCCCCCTACCCCCCTAATTTTATGGACGAGAAGACACAATTATAGGTTCTTTCAGAATCTAATTTATCTACCGTCCAAAATCATTTAGTATGAACGCTATTAAGGTATTAACCCCAATTTTACTATTCTGCTTCTGCTGGACCTTCCAGCTGGACGCACAAACCGTCAAACGCAAGTTTGTCAATCAACTAGATCAACCCATCACTGTTTATGTGGTCTCAGAAGCTACCAATGGCCAACAGACCACCAAACAAACCATAGAGGTGGATGGTCATGTTGGTTCTTTCAGATACGCCAATCTACAAGTAGGAGACTTTATTTATGCAGAAGTCAAAGGAAATCCAAACGTAAGAACCGATAGAATTTTCATGAATGGGACCAGAGGGGAGCACGAGGACATTCTTTTGAGTCCTCAAGTGCCCTTCTTTGAATTATATGGAAACCTAGGCAATAATAATCAAGCTACCAGATTTCTTGGAATCAGCTACAATCTGTTTGGCGTTGATATTACTAAATATCGTCCGAGAAGGGTCATTGATGGCTTCAGGCCTAATCAGATTTTCAAGGGTATTGGTAATCAGTTGCAGCCTTCTGCTACTAGGAGCTACTACCTACAAAAGATTGAGGGGACTATCCTTCCGGTAGGCTTCCATTACACAGGAGCTGATTCCGATCAGGACGGCTTGATGAATACCACAGAATATCATACGGAAAATGCCTTCAAGAAGGAATGGAATCTTTCCGTGGCAGCAGCAGGCAAAGTAAAAGGTGTAAAGCCTAGTATTGACTTCTCGTATGGTGAAGAATTTGAAAAGACTAGCAACCAATCTTATGTATACTATATTAAGCAGCAAAAGAATAAAGATTTTCGCATTGACACTCGGTTAAATGCGGCAGAGTTTGACGACAAATTCATCCAGCGCGTAGGCCGCATCAGAACGCAAGCAGATGCAGACCAATTCGTCCAAGATTTCGGCTCGCATTACCCTACCGCAGTAATTTACGGAGGAATGTATTCGCAGTATACCAGTGTAAGCAAAAGCGAATTCTATGAAGCAAAACGCAAAAAGCTTAACCTGAAAGTCGGCATTGAAGCTAGTAAGACCAAACCAACGACCGAAACGACTGATAAATCAGAATTCGAAGATCAGAAGACGATTAGGCCAGGAAAGTCCAAGTCAGTTGGTGGTTCAATAGGATTTAGTCAATCAGAGTCTCAGGAAATGCGGGAAATATTGTCTAATAGCAATAGCCGATATTATGCCATTGGCGGTTCAATAACCAACTCCGGATCTGGATGGAGTGCCTCGGGTACACAAACAGCAATTGAAGTAGAGTTGGGCGAAATTACTGACCTAATTGATGCTAAGATCTTAAAATCTCGACTTACCCAGGCCGATCTAGATAGATATGGCATCAAGCAGAAAGTAGCTGAGGCCGTCCGAAAGCAAAAAGCTAAGCTCAAGGACTACGAAAACAGAGCGGAGCGGGCCTACGAAATGCAAGTCACTCAGATTAAGGTAACCAAGCATATTGATGATGCAGATAAGAGAGGAAAAGGCTTTATCAAAGCTAGAGTAAGTGGAAGTAATGTTGAGATTCCTCTATTCGATGTACCTAATTACACGGGCAATTTCAATAGTAATTGGGAAATACATTTCCAAGATCCCAATGAGCGTAGTCTCGCCAATCGCACCTGGCATCCATTTTATCAACGGGCCGATGAAAACGGACGTTTTCCTACCTTGACCGTGGATTTTAGTGCCGAGATGTGGGATTCAGATCACTGTTGTGGCAATGAGTTAGCGGAGGTGAAGTGGGGACAAATCCCAACCAAGGCATTGGTTACTAATCAGCCCTATACCCACAAACTAGTCTTTAAGGACAATGATCATCTAGTTTTGCAGGATTGGGCGATTGAAGCCACGATCATGATCCGACCAGTTGATCCACGGTCGATACCTAGAAGTTCTGCTAACAGAAGTGCCAAAACCACTGTAGTGGCAAACGTTCCTGGGTTTCAACCGCCAACCATCACGGAAAGTGCCTTTAAGAACGCAACCACAAAAGGCGGAGGCCCGGCTAAACTGGTCAAGTTCTACAACAAGGCGGGAGTGAACCTGGCGCAAGCACAGTCACTCGCTGCTCAGATGGGTGGAAAGGTGGCCACGAGCTACGAAGTACAAGCTGCTTTTGCGCAGCATAAACTAGATGTATATGCCTTCGGTATGATGGCTGACGGCCGCTTCGCAGTACCCGTCCAAAAGGATCATTCCAACTTTAAGAAAGGGCCTAATATTGGAGCCGTCGGCGGGAATCAGGGCTTCTTCTACACGGTTCCTACAACTAGCCCTAAAGCAACACCAGTAGCAACAACGACGGCTACAAAAACGACAGGGGTATCAAAAGGGAGTGATGGACCGGAATTCAAGAAGACGCCCTGGCTGGATCAGGACTTTATTAGAATTCAAAATAAATCCAATAACACCCTTTATGTCCACAATCAGTGGGAGCAAGTGTATGGTGGGCCCATCCAAGCCGATTGGTTCAGTGCACAGTGGAAATTTATTCCCTATGGCGGACTCAAATTTATAGGGAATTTCCAAAATCGCGCCAACCCTAATTTATACCTGTCTAACAATGGCGGCAAAGTGGAAATCATAAAGGATCCTGCCAATTTACAGGATGGGAATATTCTCTGGACGATTTTGCCAGAGAAGGATGGTTGGTTATGGATTGGTAACTCAGCCGCTCCCAATGAGTCTCTTTATATCGACAATGACCAACTTAAAGTTGGGGTGGTAAAAGGTGATCTGTCAAGTGCATTGTGGAAAGTGGAGTTTGGCCCGATATCAGGTAGCGGTATAGTTACGCCTCCGACATTCAAAGCTCCAGAACCCGTGAATGTAGCTTTAAACAAACCCACTAAACAGTCGAGTACGCATGCTGGATATTCGTCGAAGTTTGCAGTAGATGGAAATACAAAGGATCAAAAAGAAGGAGCCTACTATGCTTATGCCCATACGCAAAGAGATAGAAACCCATGGTGGGAAGTTGACCTTGGCGCCAATTATAAAATTAGCCAGATCAATATTTTCAATGTATCAGAGTTTTACAACAAGCATAGAATGGAGGGCCTATATATCAATGTTTCTAAAACACCATTTGTCAACAATTGGGACGGTGTAGGATTTGCAAGTAATGTCTTCCCCAACACAGCAGGAGAGTATAAAGGCAATGCCACGGGAAGATATGTCAGAATTTACCTTGGCAAAAAAGAAAGCCTGAATGTAAGTGAAGTACAAGTTATGGGAATACCTGAATAACCAAGGGAAAATAATTTCGAATCTAGGGGTTCCAGCATATTCAAAATGAATTGAACCTTGATCAATACAACACAATAAAATTGACACACTGAGGCGGTGAGTACTTCCTGCCTCAGTGTTCACTCCCCCTCTTACTTCTTAATTTAAAAAAATGAAATCCAAGCAAATTTATTCAGCCTTCTTCCTAGCATGTATCCTAGGACTTTTTAGCTGTACGGAAATGACCTTTGAGGAAGGTCTACTCAAGCCGACAACAGACACTGAACTGGAAGTCAGCGTCTTCAACGATGAGGGCATGATCGTGGAAACGACATCTTTCACTGCACCTAAAGGTACCCCCAGCTCCAGTATTGAAAGTAGAGGTAACAAAAACCAGATAGCGACAGGAGACTATCAAACCATTTCTGGTAATGAATACCTATTTAGTGCCATTGAAAATAAAGGTGGGGTACATGGTGAATGGGATATTAAGGCGATCTGGGGTAGTTATAAATTAGAGACGATTTGTGTTTCTACCAATGAAGAAGATGGAACGGCTATGGTAGCAGGAATAGTTACTGAAGTTTTTGCCCCTGGCATCCTAGAATTGGATTATATCGTATTTTTCAGGGTGAAGGATAATGGGGAAGGAGCTAATAGTGCTCCCGATCAAACCTCCCGGTTACTTGTCTTTTTTAGAAATTATCGCCAGAACTATGGTACTCTAGAAAATTTCCTAGCGAATATAAATTGTGCTAATCCTTCCTATGTGGCAAATATTCTAGGGCCCTATGAAGACAGGATTGGACAGATTCAGGTGAAATAGAGTGTCCATATACCCAGGCGGTGAACCTTCACCGCCTGGATGTCCTTTTAGGATTTAGGAAAATAACAATCTCATACTACTGGACATTCGGAAGACAGAAACCGGAAGACAGACACTATGTTCACCATAAAGCCTAGGATTAGGATTTCTCGCAGCGAAGCGGTCCGGTCTCTTACCTCTGATGTCTAGTAGTATGCAATAGCCTACCAATCTAGTTTGATCTTTTTTATGCTGCGTCTAAAAAAGCCCTACTTAAGAAGCATGACTATAGATACTCCTGCTTTCAGGTGAAAATCTACACTGACCTAATTAACCTAGCCATTGATATGAAAACTTCATTATTCACCGCCGGATTAATGCTGGTTCTGACGTTCTCATTGAACGCTCAATTACCAGAATCCATGCTAAATCCGGTTGACACCGTCCTAAATAGTCTAGAGCAATCTCTAACAAAATATGAAGAGAGCCTTGATATCGCCGCCTCAAAGAACATAATAACTGCTAAAGAAATCCAGGATCGAGGCTATGATAATCTGGATGAACTGATCAATTCAGTCCAAGGCATGTATCTCACCCATGAATGGACAACCTCTCAGATAGGGCTTCGAGGTGTTAGCCCAAGTGAACTGAATAATCAGCGGGTATTGATTTTGATGGATAATATCCCCTTGAACAATCCCATGACTGGACAGGCCCCTTCGGGTATTGAGTTGCGAGGCATCCCCATGGAGCAAATTGAAAGTGTTACGATCATTCGTTCTCCAATGGCTATTCTATATGGGAATAATGCTATGAATGGTGTGATCAGGATAAAAACTAAAAAGCCGAAAAAAGGCATTGGAATAGTAGTAGATGGGGGCAGTTATGGAAAATATGACGTCGGCTTATCCATTGGTCAAACCTGGAAGAACACCTCTTTTTCTTTATCCACCAGGCTGGGCTCCGTTTTGGGTCAGGATATTTACATTCCTGAATACAATGCTGCGATTCCGAATGGCGATCAAATGAATTATGAGGGGCTACAACTACAATTGAATCAAGGGAACTTCTCTTTGAAAGGGAATTATTTCCAAAGAGAGGGCGCTATTGTTTTTGCCCATGATCCAGTACTTGCGCCTGACAGCATTTCAGAAGCTTATTTTGAAGGAGGTACTTATTTTGAACGTAAGCTGTTTGCGGATATCAGCTATGATGGCCCTATTGCAGCCAACCAATCCATTCACGCCCGTCTATTTCTGAATTATGATCAAAATGAACGGCAACTGGAGTACGTTTGGGGTTTAGGAGATATTCTAGAAAAAAACAGAACACTGCAAAATATCTGGACCGGGATAGAATATCAACATCTGTTTACATTTCAGCCCGATCATCAGTTGTTGTTAGGGACCGAGTTTTGGCATATCCCGGTTTCAAACTATACCTCAACTGAGTTGAATGGGCCAGACACCAATCTTGATTTCAGGTATTGGACATTCGGCCTCTTCGTACATGACAGTTATCAATTTAAGAACGGATTTGCCATCAATGGTGGGCTTCGAGCAGATATTAATTCATTTACAGATCCCGCTTTTTCTCCACAGGTCGCCCTGCTTTACAACCCAACGGAAAAGACTACTTTGCGTGCCGGATACAGTCGTGGATATCGATTACCTAGTATCCTAGAAACGGATGTCATTCAGGAATTTCAGCCCTTGCCCAACCCGGATTTAGTTCCTGAGATTTCCAACAGCCTGGAACTGGCCTGGAAACAACAATTGGGCAAGAACCTAAACATGGATATGGTCTTATATTATCAGCAATTGGACAATCTGATTCTAAATAGTCTGACCATGTTCCAAAGTGATAACACGGATGCTTTAGAAGCTATGGGCTTAGAAGCCGGATTGTCTGTTGATTTGCCGCAAGGCTTCCAAACCTATATGTATTACAACTTCCCATTTGACACTGATCGGAAAGTCAACATGCCTTCTCCCCTGTGCAAATTTGGTGTGACCGTTCCCTTCCTGAAACACTTTACCGTTTTTGCCGAAGGACAATATGAAGGAAGTCGCTACACCTGGGATGGGACCTATACATTGCCCTACTTCCTAATGAATTCGAATCTAAGGTTTAGTCCGAAAATAGATCCTTCAAAGAAAAAGGCTAGCTGGTTGAATCAATCCAGTATCTCATTCCGGGTTTACAATCTATTTGATCAATTCTATCAACATCCTTCCAGACAAGAATTGCAAACCAGGTTTATGGGACAAAATGGTCGCACCTGGCAAACGAAACTAGTCTTGCAGTTTTAGGCATACTCATACATTAAACCATTCTAATAAACTATCACTGGCTTAATTTATTCTTATGAGAAGGCTTATCCTTATCCTAGTTTGTAGTTTTCTTTGGTTCCACACTTTTACACAAACAGCTAATCCACCAAGTGGATGGACCATCGGAAGTGAAAAAGGCTATGCACAAATTGACGGCGAAGTACATGCGGCCAACGGTTTTGGCTTTAGCTTTTATGGTGATCGATCTATTACGAACTTTCTATCTGTACGCCTATCCGTAGGAATGGGTGAGATGCGAGGTTTGGATCGTACAACAAGTAGGAATTGGTTGAATCACCCTGTCTGGAATGGGTCCGTAGATCCTAGGATCAACTATATCGAGGCAAACTCCAATGCGATATATGCCAACTATAAGACGGATTATCAGGAAGCCAGTTTGCAGGCTGTCTTTACGTTCACACAGCTTCCCGTGTTTAAAAACCGTAGTTCCTTTGATGGATTTCTTTTAGCGGGCATCGGTGGAATGCAGTACACGACCATGATCGATGCGATTGATCAAAACGATCAACTCTATGACTTTGCGCAAATAGAGACGATGCCTGCCGCTAGAGCAGCCGAAACGCTCGCCAATTTAAACACTATAGCAGATGGGCACTACGAAACTCAAAGTACGCCCCGGGCTCAGTTTACGCCGCTCTATCAAATTGGCGCAGGTTTGAAATGGCGCATAAGAAGGAGTGTTGCACTTTCTCTTAGTCATCGGGTAGGCCTATCAGCTACGGACGACTTGGATTCTTATCGGTGGGATCAAGACAATACCGTAAACGGCATCAATGATATCCATCACTTTTCGACCATCGGCCTGAGTTACACTTTTGCTAAAAAGGCGAAACCACAATTGGTACAAATCCCACTACCTGTTCTTCCCTCAGAGCCAGAACCTGCACCAGTACCAGTGTCTAATCTGGAACCGCTGATAGAGCCAATCCTAATACCTCCGCCAGCGCCCGTGCCCCTTGCAGTAGTAGAACCAGAAGTAGAAGTTGTAGCCTTGACCCTAGCTGAAAAAGAGGTGGTTACAAGGGCATTTGAGAACACAGAATTCGAAACAGATAAAGCAATCATCCGGCCTATATCATTTCATTCCCTAAATGAATTGGCAACCCTATTATCGGAGCATCCCAACTGGAAACTTAGAATTGCAGGACATACCGATAATCAAGGCGCTACCGAATGGAATTTGGATTTGTCTCAGCGAAGGGCTGAGTCCGTGAGAGCTTACTTGGCAAATCGAAAAATTGATATCAAGCGGTTTATTGTGGAGTGGTATGGGGAGGAGCAACCCATTGCTGATAATTCAACCTCCGAAGGACGACAGCGAAATCGTAGAGTGGCTTATGAAATAGTAGAATAGAGAATAGAGCTAGAAGTCAACTACAATTGTCAAACATGGCCAAATTCCGTTTCTTAGTGTTCAGCTTAGCCATTACTAGCCACCTGAGTATCTTTATAATCTAGAGCTTATGAAATTTCTCCGATTCCAGGCAAATACATGCTTTCTGATCTTGTTATTTCTGGCTTTGTCAATTGAGACAAGTGCACAGGAACCCAAGTCTACCCATACCTGGCTGCAAACCAGCCACGATCGGATCGATGCCTATTCGGTAGACCTACGCATCACTGACTTTCCGCAGCGAGCCGAACGATCCTGGCTCTACTACTTTGCGCTTCAAGTCAATTTTACAGATCATGACGAATGGTCACATGGCGGCATCCAGTGGGCAGGCGTTTCAGAGTTTGTAGATAGTGGGAACAAAGGGGTGAATTGGGGAGGCGGCTCGGATTGGGCAGGTTATGGTGGCATCGGACGAACCAATACGCCCTACCTATGGAAAAAGAATAATTGGTACCGCTTTCGCGTGGAGCGATTGGCGGAGAAAAAAGGCGATCTCTACCGCTGGGCTTTCTACGTCATGGACTACCCAACTCAGCAGGAGCTTTACGCCGGAACCGTTAACACTAAATCTAAGTACATCAAGGATGCCGTGGTATGGATGGAAACGGGCTACGGGGTGGTTTGTGATACAGATAAGGCTCGCATAGAATGGAGAAATCCGAAATATCGAATCGCTGGTAAAGCAGGAGATTTATATCCGACCGCAGGAACGGTATCCTACAATGGCACCTGTACGGGCCCATATAGCACGGAGCAAAAACTAATTTCTAATTCACCGCTGACTTGGTCCCAGGAAACCAAAGCCCAGCGTACGCAAGCGGCAGGGGTACAGCTGTTCTCAGGGGAAACGGTTTCTCCTATCCCCACTGTTCCGATAAACGGCAAGAATGTATCATCGGTAAGTTTCCCTGGTGGAGTCTTCCAGCAGCAAGGTAAGACGAAGAAATGGATAGAAACAGGTTCAGACGGAGAAGCACGATTTCAATTTAGGGAAATTGGGAGAGATGAATGGTCGGTCTACCTATGTGATCGTTCTAGAAAAATCTGGATTGCCCTGGATCTCTGGACTAAAAAAGTCAAGTACAAGGCTTCACGAAGAGCTAGCTATAGCGATCTCTATGATATTCATAGTATGAATTAGAACATACGGAGTCGGTTGAAGACCTCCGGCTTAAATCTACGACTGACGGGTACATGTTTGTTTCCTCCCATAGTAAGATACTCCTGATTGTCGGTCAGTGCCTCGATCTTAGTGAGGTTCACTACATAGGAACGATGGGTGCGCATGAAGTGAGTAGTAGGAAGGCTTTCTTCTAAGGTCTTCAAAGGAACGCTAAGGATATATTCTTTCTCTTTAGTCGTGATCAAACAGTAATTACCATCGGCTTTCACGAATAGGATATCTTCGATGACCACCTTGACCATTTTATCGCGGTAGCGGACGAAGATCCTATCGCTGAGGATATAGGAAGTATCCTCATCTTTTTCCTCCACGATATCCTCCCTTTCTGCGTTCAATCGGCTAGCCACCAAAGCCAGGGCCCGCTCCAGATCTAGTTTTTTGTAGGGTTTAGAAATAAAGGCCTGAGGAAGTGCTTCTTTGGCACGATTGAAAGTGGCTTCGTCGGCATTCGCCGTCAAAAAGATAATGGGTATGTTGCCTCGTTGATTGAGCTCGTGTGCCAACTCGATACCATCCATTTGTCCCTTCAACTTAATGTCCAAGAGAATAACGTCGGGGGGCATATCTTGACAATGTAACAAGGCTTGCTCGGCTCGCGTAACCATACCAGTTACCTCATATCCCAACTCATCTAATTCTACCGAAATCCTGGCAGCAATTAGCGTTTCATCTTCCACAATTAGGACCTTAATAGGCTTCATAGTTTTGTTTATCTATTATACTTGGGCAAACATGAATCAAAAGGTGGAGGAATACTTTATGGTTCCGAATCAAAGCGTTCAAATTTTCGATAAGATAGACGGGTGATACAATTATCGAAATGAAGAGCCTTACTTGTAATGTAGGCTAGGAGAAAGCCACTCCTCAATATCCGCAGGAAAAGCCAAAAAAACCAAATTATTAGTCCATTTTCTCCGAATTGTGTCCAGGAACAAGCAAGATTATGGTTTAAGAATGCTAAGCCCAATGCGCCTTCTCCAATTGAAAAACCAATCTTGTTCCGGTAGAATAATCTGCCTGCATAGAACCTTGCAATTGACTCGTCAACAATTGTACCAGCTGGGAGCCAAAGCCGGTACCTTTCGGAGAAGCTCCCGCCGTTTGTCCTACCCCATTATCTGCTACGACCAGCTGCAGTTGCTTCTCATCCATTTCTTTCAAACTCAGCTCTATTTTCCCCTTCCGATCTTCGGGAAAGGCGTACTTCAGGGAGTTCGTCAACAATTCATTCACAATCAAACCAATGGGCACCGCAGTATCAACATCCAATTCAACCATATCCATAGCATACTGAACCTCAACCTTATCATTGGCACCAAACGCATCAATGATATTTTCACTTAGATTTCTGAAGTAATCCAGCATCTCAATCGACCCTAAATTCTCGCCCTGATACAATTTTTGATGAAGTATACCCATCGACTGCACTCGATTCTGACTAGCTCGCATCACATCCTTGGCTTCCTGATCTTTCGTCTTCACCGACTGCAATTTCAACAAGCTGGATACCATTTCCAGATTATTCTTCACTCGATGATGGATCTCTTTGAGCAGTAACTCATTTTCCGAATTCTTCACAGCTAGAGCAGCCGTTGTTTTTTGGTTTCTTTTGAAGAAGTAAAAAAGTGCGGACAGTAAGAGCGCTAGCGATACCGCAATACCAATACTCAACCACTGGATCTTAGTTTTTTGTTGGATCTGCTGTGCTTGCTCTGCTAGTTGCTGATCTTTCTTACCCGTTTCATATTTGATCAGCGCTTCCGATTCGAGATTGGCAATCTTATTCCTAGTCAGTGTATCCTGTACAGCTCTAGATTGTTTCTGGTAAAAGACAGCCTCCTTATAGTTTCCAAGCTTTTCATAGCACTCCGCCAACAAGCTATAGGAGTTAGCCATCTCGGACACCCATTGCTGCTCTCTTTCCTCATAGCCTTCCACCGAGGCCTGTAAATGAGGTAGAGCTTCATCGTATTTTTCTTGGCTAAAAAGTGATCTGCCTACCCCATCGCGAAAAGTAGAAACAGCGGGATGATCAGGACCCACAAATTCGGTAACGATGGCCAAGGCCTGATTGTGGTCTTGGAAGGCCTGTTCAAAATCTTTATCGGCATCGGCCGTCTTCCCTCTATCCGCATAAGCTCTCGCCAGAATACCCAGACCATTGTCCACTGCCCGCTCAACGATCGCTATACAACTGTCGGCAGCCATATAGGACGCTTCATAACGCTCTAGTTTGCGATAAATATCAATGAACTCCAGGTATACCAAGGCAATAGAGTAATAGTCTTCGTCCTTTGTTAGGAGATCCAATGCTTGCTTACCATACTCTACCGCCTGATCCAGTTGTCCCTGTATATTACATAGTATGGTGAGTCGTCGATAAGCCCGTCCTAAGCCCCCCTCATCCTTTAATTCTTCGTAGATCGTAATAGCCTCGAATAGAACCTCTTGAGCCTTCTGGGTTAGACTAGTATTCATATAATCAATCGAAAGGCTCAGGTAAGCTCCCGCCAATTCTTCCACCGCTTGAGCCTTTTCGTAGTATTCTACCGTTTTTTCACTATGATATACAATCGAGTCTTCTACAAAGGGAATGTAATAGCCATGCCAAGTAGCCAAGCGTGCGTGGGCTTCTCCAATCAGAAAATCATCTTTGCTTGCATGGGCTTTTGCTAAGGTGTGTAGTGCGATATCATGATAATATTCTGGATTCGGCAGGATATTGTCGTCTAGCCATACTAGAAGGCTGTCGATAGGTTCATTTTTTAGTGAATCGGCTTGCGAGAAAGCCCAAGGCCCTATTAGTAGAAAAAGCAGAAAACATCTTTGCGACCGTGTCATCAGGAGTATTTAAGTAGTTCTTGTGTTACTTCGCTAAGATAGTAAATCTGTAAGAAGGGCAATAGGGTGTTTTCTCCAATGGCTTGTCAATAATTTACAAATAAACACTTTGCTTTCTTCCCTCAATGCCATGGCGATGTTATGTGCTCGGCTCGTAGCCAATTTTTGATGCTACGAAGGAAGCGTTCTGAAATACGCATTTCTCCAAATTGGTGTTTTTCCATTCGATTTCCTTGGAATCGAAAGAAGAAATGATCCTCATCGGCCAGCACGATGATCTTATATTGAATGTTCTGCGCCCTTTCTAAGGCTTGATAGAAGGGCAGCAGATGCAAGGCAACGGACGTATGTTGATCTGCTCCGCCAAAAATGCCCAAAATTGGAACCTTAACCTTTTCCAAGTAGACTCCATTATCTGTTGCATAAAAATACTGATACCAGGGTGTTTGATAGGCATCCAATAACTGATCAATAAATGTAGGCGTAATCCTTTCATCATCCTTATCCAGCCCATGTGCGATCAAGAAGTCCCTACCGATCTGGTAGTACAAGGTCTCATCCTCATAGCCAGATATGATAAAGTCAATATATCGCTCCCAAACTTGCTCTACCGCTTTACCAATCTCGGCAGACATCCCGAGCTTCTCCCGTTCTACGCGCCCCTGCGCCAGTTCGATTTCCTTTCCGGAAACTGCGGATGGCCCAAAGAGGATCAGCCAATCTATACTGGGATCTTCCGCCGCCAGCATGGAAGCTATAATCGAGCCCTCACTATGCCCGATCAAGCCCACTTTAGCGGTATCTACGGCAGCATGCAGGTTGAGATAGTCATAGGCCAAGGATATATCATCGGCTAGATCTCGGGTTGTGTAGTTATCTTCCGATCGATAATCCCCACTGGAATTTCCATAGCCCCGTTTATCGAGCCTCATTACTACCATGTCTTGAGCAATTAGCGCGTCGCTAATCTGCTTGAAGATGGGTGAACCCGAAATAACTTGATCCCTGGTATGGGGTCCACTACCCCAAATCAAAATGGCCGCTGGAAATTTCCCCTTCTTGTTGGGATAGCCTATTTCTCCAGCAAGCGTATCTCCGGATGGTGTCACCAAGTCAAATTCTTCCTGGAGTGTCGACTGCGTCCATCCGAAAGAAAGAAATATTGGTAGCATTGCCATAGCCATTATTAGTCTGTTCAACATAAGATTTCTGGATTTTGATAGACACAATTATAGTCCTTCTGCATCCTATCCTTAGCCAAGTGCAAATCCTGAAAACCTCTTTTTTTTCTTCCAAAATGATTCATCATGAGTAGCATTCAATTATCTAAGGAGCTTTCAATTCGCCCCTCCGCAAATCAAATCCATTTTAGATCAAAGGGGCAGGAAGTATTCATCCCCATTGAGAATCAATTGATGGAAATCCTCGTGCTCTTAGTTCAGCGAAATGGTCAAGTAGTGCGGAAGGAAGAATTCATAGTAATCATCTGGAAAGGAAACCATCAAGTGGGACAAACGGCATTGACCAAGAATATATTCAAATTGAGGGCACTGCTAAAGGAGCACGGTATTAATGCACAATTGAAAATCGAAACCATTCCAAAGAAAGGCTATCGAGCAGTCCTGGAAAATGATCGCTTAGTGCAGCCAAATACAAGCATTAAAAATTGGACCAGAGCGCTTATTGGTACTTTGATATGTGTACTAGGAATATCCCTCTACAAAACTGAGCGGCCTACGCATGCCAAGGTCCGCGTTTTCGACTTTAGCGGAGTGGATAGTAATCAGATTATCCACTTGAAGAAAGACGGTAGTATCAAAAGAATCAAGCTTGATACGCTAGAAGGAGAATTCATTCAGCTAGAAGATTGAAGAAGGTGAGGATCGATCCCCAGATATTGTGCTGACAAGATTTGGCCTAGAGCCGTCAGGATAGCGTTCCTCTACAACTCCGCATAATTTGTAACTTTAAAGAAACGGAACGAACTGTATGAAAAAGCTATCCACTTTTTGCTTGCTGCTTGTCTTGCTTTTATCTGCCTGTACTAACAACCCAGGCTCCGAATCCGAGATAGATCATGTTTTCAAAAATGCGAAAATATGGACCGGTGACACCCAACAACCCTGGGCTAGCTGGGTCGCGGTAAAAGGGGAGGAAATCGTAGCCCTAGGATCCGAAAATTCAAAACCACCAAAGGCGCAGGAGGAGACGGACCTGCAAGGTCAATTGCTAGTACCGGGTTTTAACGACTCGCATGTACACTTCTCCTCAGCTGGTGCACTGCTGCTAGGCATCAACTTATTGGATGTAAATGAGGAGGCAAAATTTGTGGAAAGAGTTAAAGAAACGACGGAGCGCCTGCCGAAGGGGAGCTGGATCACGAGAGGAGATTGGGGGGCATATGAAGCCTGGGGGGTAGGATCTTCTGGTGATGAAAACAAAAGCAATACCGTTTTCACCCCTCATCGGTCCATGATAGATGACATCACAACTGATCATCCAGTCTTGGTCGTGCGCTATGACCGAACAGAGGGATTGGCCAATGGCTTAGCCTTGAAAGAACTGGGACTTGAGTCAGAATCTGGCATATTAGAAGGCGAAGTACTTAGAGAGGCCTTACGACAAGTGCCCGAAAAATCCTTTGAAAGACGGCTGGCAGAATCTCGCAGAGCATTAGAGGAGTGTAGAAAATGGGGCGTAACTACAGTACAAGATATGTCACCGCTGGATCAAGTCGATGTCTATGAACACCTCTATGACAAAGGAGACCTCACTTGTCGCATCAATTTTGCTCCGGCCCGCCTATCCGAATACGAAAACATGATCCAAAAAGGCTGGACGGTGGATTGGGAAGGCGGTTTGGCGCCACATCCAACTGGTGGAGATTGGATTTCCTTTGGCACTATCAAAACACATATTGACGGCATCATGGGAGCCCGCTCCGCTCGCTTTTTCCAACCTTACAATGACAATATCGCCGATCAGATGGACTGGCGAGGAGGATGGCGAGAATTCTCAAAAGACATGCCTTCCTTCAAGGAAATGCTATTGGCGGCGGATAAGGGAGATGTGCAACTCCGCGTTCACGCCATCGGAGATCAGGCTAATTCTATCCTCTTGGATATCCTAGACACCTTAGATCACTTCAATGGCGCCAAAGACCGACGCTTCCGGCTGGTACATGCCCAGGTTATCAGTCCTGGCGACTTTCAGCGTTTCCAGGGGCGGAATATCGTGGCCGAGGTACAGCCTTATCACGTCACCGATGATATGCGCTGGATGGAGGAACGCATAGGAACTGAAAGATGTAGGGGCGCTTATGCTTTCAAAACGCTAGAAGATAACGGGTGCATCCTTTCCTTTGGCTCCGATTGGCCCGGCACTAATGCTTCCTACTACCCGATCAATCCACTCATGGGCTTATATGCCGCCGTAACTCGCCAAACGGTTAAGGGAGAGCCAGCAGCGGGCTGGTTTCCTGAGCAACGGATAAGCTTGGAGAAGGCCTTGCGAGCCTACACCTGGGGAGCAGCCTACGGCGCTTTCGAGGAAGACACCAAAGGGACGATTGAGGCAGGAAAACTGGCTGACTTTTCCGTTATCGATACGGATCTCTTTAGTGCTCCACCGAGCGACTGGTTAGAAGCGGAGATTGCCATGACTATAGTCGGCGGGAAAGTGGTATATGAGAAGGAATAATACCTTCATTCAATCAGATCTGAATGCCATGAAACTCCATCCACTGTCTTGCGGTGTTGATCCAGTAGGTCAAAAAGGTAGGGCTTAAAAAGGGGTTGGAAAAGTCATCAAATCGCTGAACGTGAACACCATTGTAATGCAGCCAGATCGCTAGGCCACCATAGGGAATCAATTTTTCTTCTGCTTCGGAAAAGGGAAAAGTAGATCGATAAGCTTGAAGAAACAATTCTCGCTTCTCTAGATACTCTTCTTTGTTAGGCTCATGTCGATACAAGGACATCAAGGTATAGCCCAGATCCAAAAATAGAGGTCCATTTCCGCAATTATCAAAATCAAAGAGGGAGACGACATGGTCTTCGCTCACCTTCATATTGTCCTGCCATATATCGAGATGCACCACACCATGGCGCACTACTGCTGAATCAATTTGGCTGAATTCTTTGTCTATTGCCGTTAGCGCTCTGCTAAAGAATTGCATGGCTTCCGAAGCCTCCCCGAAAAACCCTTTGGCTAAATCAAAGGCCCAACGCACTAAGGTATCAGCGGTATAATCCTTTCGGTTAATAGTCAAATCTACGGTCTGCTGGTGCAGGCGGGCTATGGTCGTACCCAACTGAGAACAAGCCTCTTTCGATAGATTTTTAACGGCTGCTCCCTCGGCATAACTAAATAGCACGGCAAAGCGAAGCCCCTCAAGCGCATTCATTTGCTGTATGTATTGACCATCTACATCAGGAATGGGATAGGAGACCGAGAAATTATTCTCCTGCAGCAAATCCAGTAATCTCAGTTCCTCACTGATTTCAAGTTCAGTTCGCCAGTTTCGGGCATACACACGCAGTACATATCTTTCAGTTGCACTAGTAATGAGGTAGGTGTGGTTTGCTCCAATCCTAATGATGCGACAACTCGTATCACTCGCTACCTTATATTTTTGCCGGACAAATTCAGCCAAGTAGGCAGGAGAAAGAATCGAGCTTACTGCGGGTACATGCGACATAAATCGATGGTCTAATTGAGCGTGATTAGCGGAAACACAATCGGAACGCCCAAAGATAGGAATTGGTTCCCACGGCCCGCCCGAGTCTTGGAAAACTTACCCAAGTGCTGTAATATTGACCTTCACTCCTCTCCTATTACGAGGGGCAAAAAATAAACTCAAAGCCAGGAATTTGAACAAAGAAGAAGCCATACAATCGATCAGCGAGCACTATCACCCCCTCCCTCCGGATTGTCAAACTGACTTGCAGGCTTGCAGTCAACTGCACCAACTCGACAAAGGGCATCTATTGGTCAAAGAAGGACAATATGCCGATAAAGCCTATTACATCCTGGAAGGCTCCGCCCGCGCCTTTTATTTGAAAGATGGAAAGGATATTACGGATTGGTTTGCTTTCGAATATGAATTCATTAGTCCCATCCAAAGTTTCTTCCTAAACATCCCTAGTCCCCAATACATCGAGACCTTGGTTCCTACCCTACTACTGGAAGTGAAAAGGGAGGATGTACACCGCCTATCTGACCTACACCAAGCCTTCGACCGATTGGGTAAAACGATTGTTACCCGAACGCTTCTAAAACTCCAGCAACGAGTCGTCTCATTACAATTCGAAAGTGCTCAACAAAAATACGACAACTTACTGGACATGACTCCGGATATTGAAATCCGAGTTCCGCTCACCCATATCGCTTCTTACCTGGGCATCACCTTGGAGACACTAAGTAGAATACGTGCTTCCAAAATCCGAATTTGATCTAGATCAAATGAGCTTAAGTTGGGAAGGTTGACTTTTGCATAAACAGTCTACCATGAGTCAGTCAAAACGTATTCTTCTCATCAATGGGCATCCTGATCAAGAAAGCTTCAATTATGGCTTATCAGCCGCTTATCGGAATGGGGTGCAGAAATCCAATGCTCAGTATAAGGAAATCAGGATCAGAGATTTGCAATTCAACCCAAACTTAGCCTACGGGTATAGAAAAAGAACAGAACTCGAACCTGATCTCATCGAGGCCCAAGAGCTCATTAAGTGGGCGGATCACATCGTCTGGATCTTTCCGGTCTGGTGGGGATCGGTACCGGCTATAATGAAGGGCTTTCTGGATCGTGTGCTGCTCCCGGGTTTTGCCTTTAAGAAGCGGGAGGGTTCCCTTTGGTGGGATAAATTTCTGACCGGTAAAACTTCCAGGATCATTTGCACCTTAGACCAGCCAGCCTGGTTCTATCGCTGGATAAACCGTGGACCCAGTCATCACGCCATGACTAAATTGACCTTACATTTCATTGGTATAAAAAAGGTCAAGATCACGGCTATTGGTCCCATCCGATTATCAAAGGATAGTTACCGTCAGCGATGGCTGGATCGAGTGGAACGGCTTGGATTGCTTAACCGTTAAGTCTCTACTGAATATCAATTATCCTGAAGGAAGCCCTTTTGCTCAAAGGTGAAAATTTCTGAAGGCGTTCTGGCATCCTGCATAATCTGGGTGAGTGCTGCGACGATTTCTGGATATTCGGCGGCCACGTTCTGCGTTTCCCCGACATCCGTCGATAGGTCATAGAGCTCCACAGCTGCATTAGGATCCTTCAGCACATTGTATCGCACGGCTTTCCATGATCCTTGGCGAACGGCTACCCGGCCGCCCCGCTCGTGAAACTCCCAATACAGGTAGGGATGCTCTTGTTGTTCATCTGCTTTGCCCAGTAAGGTAGGTAGCATGGAAAAACCATCTGGGTTTTCAGGCCCCTTTGCCCCACTTAATTCAGCGACGGTAGGAAAGACATCCCAAAAGGCGGAGATATGATCACTGGTAGTTCCGGGAGTAATTTTATCCTTCCAACGAGCGATCATCGGTACGCGAATTCCACCTTCATACAGATCGCGCTTATAGCCTCTTAGTGGGCCATTACTATCGAAATAGTCCGGATCAGCACCACCTTCTTGATGCGGCCCATTGTCAGAGGTGAAGATGATCAGGGTGTTCTCGGTCAGGCCGAGCTCATCTAAGGTTCGCATAATTTCCCCTACTTGTTGATCCAGGATTTCTACCATGGCCACAAAGGCCGCATGAGGGTATTCCTGTGATTCATAAGGCCCTCTCCGATACTTCGGACCTTCATCATAGCCTTCGTAAACCGTCTCCGGTTCAAATTTCCCGATGTGCTTATCCATAGTTTCGGCAGGTGCAATCAATTCAGCATGCGGGATGATACTAGGTAGGAATAAAAAGAAAGGTTTGTCCTTATTGTCTTTGATAAATCCTAACACCTCTTGATGAATCAGGTCCGGCGCATAAGCTCCCTTCTCGTGTCCTTGATTCGGCTCCAGGGGAATAGAATCATTATTGGACCACAAATGATGCGGATAGTAGTGATGCCCCATTCGCTGGCAATTAAATCCGTAGAAGGTATCGAAGCCTTGCTTCAATGGATCTCCCTCCGAGCCTGGGTAGCCTAAGCCCCATTTACCGAATGCCCCAGTGGCATATCCTGCGGCTTTTAAGGCTTCCGCCATGGTATAGGACTCATCTGACAATGGATGTTGGCCTTCCGGCTGTATCTCCTTATTTCCTCTAATGAAAGTATGTCCACTATGATGCCCCGTCATCAATACAGATCGCGAAGGTGCACAAACGGTACTACCGGAGTAATGTTGTGTGAATCGCATGCCTTCGGCAGCCAGTCGATCAATATTAGGGGTCTTGAATTTTTGTTGACCATAGCAGCCAAGGTCGCCATATCCCAAGTCATCAGCGAGGATATAAATGATATTGGTGTAAGATGAAGTGGTAGTATCCTCGGCCTTTTTCTCCTTGTTCTTACAAGAAAACAGAAGGAGCAAGGAGAAAGAGATCAAGAGTGAAAAGCGATTCATATGAAAAGGGAATTTGCTGCGGGAAAAAATTAACTTGCAAGACAGGCATGAAATATAGCAAATAGTTGGTAGTCCGCTGTACTACACCAGCCAGTTTGCGTCCAGATAGATAAAAGTCAAAACATGAAAATACACCTCCTTCGTACTGGCACGGTCCGCTGCAAGCAATTTCAGTTGACGGGAGCTAGCCATAATCTATCTCGAATTTACCAGCTAATCTTCACCCAAAAATGGGGAGAATGGATGCCCACCTATTGCTGGCTTATCGAGCATCCTGAAGGACTAATCTTGGTTGACACAGGAGAGACTAGCAGAATCCACGAAGTTGGATATCTACCGAGTGGAGGACTTTATCACAAAGCAGTACAGACGAGGATAGAGGAAAGGGAAGAAGTCCAGCATCAATTGGCTCAATTAGGCTTTAAACCTACTGATATTAATAAGGTGGTACTCACACATATGCATGGAGATCACATCGGTGGCCTATCTCTGTTCGAACATTGCCAAATTTCGGTGTCTCGAACGGAGTACGAGATGGCTACTAGTAAAAATGGGCCAGGAAACGGTTATTTCTCAAAAAATTGGCCAGCCTGGCTTCAACCTACACTAATCGATTATACAGATACCCCTGAAGGTGTTTTTTCCCAAAGCTATCCCATTACAGCTGACGGATCTGTACTGGCAGTTCCGACTCCAGGTCATAGCGCAGGGCATCAATCTGTATTAGTTAAGGATGGGGCCATTACCTATTTTATCGCGGGAGACCTCACTTACAATCTAGATACCTTAAAAAAGGAAATCCCGGATGTGGTATTAATGAATAAATCAGCACAGAAAACCGTCAACACCGTCCACCAATACGTACAGGCCCATCCGACCGTCTATTTATCGTCTCACGATTGGAATGCTGAAAAGATATTGGCACAGAAAGCTACCGTTTATGGCGATGACGATCAGCTGCTAGTCTGAGATATGGATCTTGTTCCTTATTCATACCGCAATAATTCGGTAGGATTAACTTTGGCTGTCTTCACAATTTGCATACTAATGGTCATCAATATCATGGCCACTAGCAGGCAAGTGGCAGCCGGATAAATCCACCATCCAATATTGACGCGATAGGCATAGTCTTCTAGCCAAGCGCTGAGCAGACTATGGATAATGGGTATGACCAAAATCATAGCAACTAGACTCTGAAAAAAGTAGGTTCGAACAAAGAGCATATACAAAGATGAATGGGTAGCTCCGAGGACTTTTCTAAGTCCTACCTCCTTTATTCTTTGACTAAGTGCAAAACTCACCATCCCGTACAATCCCAGACAGGCCAAAACAATAGCCAGCAGGGAAAAGAACTGAATCATGCCAGAGAGCTTCTGCTCTGTTTGGTACAAATCCGCTAAGCCCTCATCCAGGAAAGACCACTGAAGCGGGATACTGCCAGCTATTGACTCCCAAGTGTCCTCTAGCAATGCTACTTGGGAAGCAATCTGCCCCTGATCAAATCGGACATACATGAATTCCAGATCAATGAATGGGAGCATCACTGCTGCCGGGCCAATTTCCTGGTGCAATGAAGTATAGTTAAAGTCCTCAACCACACCCACAATCGTTCGAGGACCATCCAATTCGAAGAAATGAACCTGCTGCCCAATGGGATCTTCCAATCCAAGATACTCAACAGCTGTTTTGTTGATGACAATGGCTTGCGTCGGATCATTGAGATGATCCAAGGAAAAAGACCGACCACTGTGCATGGGAATATCCAAGGTGGCAAAGTAATCGTAATCAACTTGGTTGAAGAATATTCTTTTACTCAATTCAGGGTCCTCACCTACCTTTCGTATCACGCTGAAGGGCCAGGGTTCACCTACCACTCTTTCACTTCTGCTTACGTCCATTACCGAGGGTTCAGTAGCTAACTGCTCCTTGTATAGCTCAAAAAACCGAGACATATCTTCTGGCAGCATCTTGATCAGAACTACACTTTCAGCCTGATAACCGGTGTTTGTATTTCTTAGGTAATTGATTTGCTTTGTCATCACGAAAGTGGCACAAATGAGCCCAATAGACATGGCAAACTGCAGCGTCAATAACAAATACTTGAATTGAAAGGGGCTACGATTCCAAATACTAGTAGTACCTTTCAAGGAAGCCATAATATCTCTTTTAGCTAGTCGTAAGGCTGGATACAAACCTGCTAGAATTCCTATTAACACCCCAGCTAGGAGTAGCACCGGCAATACACCAAGCATTGCCGCCCAGTCTAGATCAAACTGCCACCCCATATATTGAGAGATATACGGGAATATCAAAAGAACAAAACTTACAGCTAGCAGAAGACAGCCAAAAGTCAGCAGTAGAGATTCTGTGAGCAACTGCACAATGATGCTTTTCTTTTCTGCGCCCAGCACTTTGAGCACCCCAACTGTTCTTGTTCGATTTACCGATAAGGCCTGTGATAAATTGGAGAAATTGAAGCCTGCGATCAAGAGAATCAGCATGGCGACGAGGAAGAGCGCCTTAACATTTAAACGATTACCCGTCCGAATTGGACTGGCTAAGTCATCGCTCATCCCCGATGAACCTAAATAAATATCCGGCACGCTTTGAACGATGGGCAAGAGGTGGTTTTCTGCCTCCGGGTTCAGGTCTCGAAAATGCTGAGTCAAGCTCGCTTCAAATCGCTGTGGATCGGTTTCCGGTTTCAAGCTCACATACGTCAAAAATCCGAGCCAACTCCAACTGCTCAGGTCCGAAGCATATCCTTCTGGAACGATATAGTTTGAAAAAGAAATTAGAAAGTCAAAATCCAGATGAGAGTTACTGGGCAGGTCCGCCAAAACGCCCGTGACCTTTAAAGGTGTAGCTCCGTTAAAATGCAAAGTAGCACCCAGTGGTTCTGGATCATTGAAATATTTGCGTGCTAATGATTCTGTAATAACGATAGAATTAGGTTGATCTAAGGCTGTCGCAGGATCACCGATCTGCATTTCGAAGGGGAGCACCTCTAGAAAAAGTGAATCTGCATAATAGCCTTTGCTTTCATAATACTGCACCTCCTCACGAGCCAATATGCAGTTCATGGTGTAGCGGAGCCTGGAGATCTTGTCTAGTTCCGGAAACTTTCCGCAGATTCCCGGGGCTAAAGCCGGGGGAGAATTCACCAGGGCCGTAGTGTTACCTGCGTTGTCCTGATAGGCAAAGTTGACGCGGTAGACCTCTTCTTTATTGGCATGGAATTGATCAAAGGACTGCTCGTGTTGAACAAATAAGATGATTAACAAAAAGCTGCTCAATCCCAGGGTTAATCCAAAGATATTGATAGTGGTGAATCCGAGATGTTTCCGGAAGAAACGAAGAGAACTGATGATGGTATTTTTCAACATGCCGTAGGAATAAGGGTGATAGGATTTGTAAAAGCGTTCTCGTTTCAGGGTAAAGCGATTGACAAAGCGCAACACTTCCAACCAATAATTCCATTTCGCTCGAAGTAAACCGTACTTGTCTAGGTTCTGATAGAACTGTTCGTCGAGGTCTCCCAGAATAGATTCGTGAAGGTGGTTTCTGCAATACCAACTGAACAGGCGCTGCGCCAAGCGGGGAGGATGCTGTTTCATAGGCCTTCAAATGAAATCTTAGGAATCAGACTCCAGAGCAGATCACGGGAAGCCCGCGAGGCCTCTAGGGCTTCCTTTCCCAAACTCGTAATCTTGAACAAGCGTTTCCGCCGCCCTCCTCGCTCCTTAGTCACGCCTCCCACCTCAGATTCTAGAAAGCCTTTTTCCTCTAATCGATACAATGCTGTATGTACACTGCTGAGCGTAACCTTTCTATTGAGCTTCTCTTCAATCGAATTCCTGATGGACAAGCCGTAGGCATCTTCGTGATGCACAGCCACCAATAACAAGACAACTTCTTCGAATTCTCCTAGATGTAATCTCATAATTATTATTTACCCATTAGTAAAACAAATGAATTTATGGGAATTCCTCTGGTATTATCCTGCTTTTACAGCAAAGGCAAGGTAGAAGGATAAAGGCCTAGAATTAGGCAGTTAGGATAGTTTACAGAATAGAGGATCGAGGGCGTTTAGGGATCAAAACAAGTATTATTAATCGGACTATCTCTTCTCCAGCACCCCCATCCCAAAGAGGGCAAAGTCATATTTGACGGGGTCCTCAGGATCAAAGGCGCGTAAGCTTTCGGTGAGTTCTAGTACGGCTTGCCAGTCTCTTTGTTTTCGCTTCAAAAGGCCGAATTGCCGAGCTACCCGATCCACGTGTACATCAAGCGGCATCAACAATTGTTTGGGCTGAATCGTGTTCCACAATCCAAAATCAACGCCTTTGTCATCCTTGCGCACCATCCAACGAAGGAACATGTTCAGACGCTTGCAACTCGATTTGCGAGCAGGCGTGGCAATGTGTTTGCGAGTACGCTGTGGAGCATCGGGTAGGGAAAAAAAATCTTCATGAAATCCAACCAATGCCGGACCTATGTGTTCAGACTTGGGATTTAGGTACTTACTAAAGGCCTGCTCCAGCGAATCTGCCTTTCGGTAATAGTGTTGGAAAAAGTGAAGGAAGTATAAGGTATCGGTGTATTGAAAGGTCCGGTGCTTAAAGGACTCAAATCTGGCCCGGTCTTTTTCCTCATGATTGCGAACAAAATCGTGAGGAGCACCGTCCATTAGTTGAATTAGTTCATTTGCCTTATTGATGATCGTTTTGCGTTGGCCCCAGGCTAGCATACTCACCCAGAAGCCCATGACTTCAATATCCTGGAGCTTTGTAAACTGGTGCGGAATGGAGATGGGATCGTCAGGAATAAAGCTCGGCCGGTTGAATTGTACAACACACTGATCCAAATATTTTTGAAGTTGATTGGCCTTCATCTCCCGATATGACAATTTTTAAGCAAACAATTGTGAAAAAACCGGTTTTATAAAATATAATCTACAAAAATAAGTTACATCATTGTACCCTATTGACTATGACTGCAACAACAACATACACCTTACTTTTAGCTGCCATTTACCTAGGAAGAAAAATCCTAGTCGTTAAGTAAAACAGTTACAAAGCAAGCCTAAACTACTCTTCCTCTCTTTACAAGGTACTGCTTCTACTCAGAAGCTGTCGCTCCACTACACGGGTTCTTCGCCTAAGTGCCTCTACTTACTATATAGCTTGGATTTTAATAGACCCATCTTCTGTAAGCGATGATTCAGGGAAACTCTTAACACACCCAATCCGTATTTAATACTTCTCTGTAAATTGATCGAGGATGCCTCTTCAAAGTATTTCGTTGGGCAGGTGACCTCAGCAATGTGAAAACCCGCAAAGATGATCTGCGACAACATCTCATTGTCAAACACAAAATCATCCGAGTTTTCATTGAAATTGATGCCATTAAGCACTTCCTTACTAAAGGCTCGATACCCTGTATGATATTCGGAAAGTTTATAGCTGACCAATAAATTCTGAGAGAAGGTGAGAAAGCGATTGGCAATGTACTTGTATAGCGGCATCCCACCGGCTAATGCCCCTTTTCCTAGTATCCTAGACCCTAAAACCACCGGATAAAGTTCTTCGCCAATGATGTTTACCATAGAAGGGATCAGCTTCGGCGTATATTGATAGTCAGGGTGAAGCATGATCACAATGTCTCCCCCCAGTTCCAAAGCCTTATTGTATAGCGATTTTTGGTTCCCTCCATACCCCTTATTCTTCTCATGGATAATCACATGATTAATCCCTATCGATTTCGCCAGTTCAGCCGTATTGTCCTTACTAGCGTCATCACAAAGGATTACTTCATCAACTAAGTCGAAGGGAATTTCTTTGTAGGTTTTTTCTAGTGTTTGCGCCGCATTATATGCGGGTAAGACCACAATTACTTTCTTGTTCTTATACATCTCGATCTGGATTGTGGCGCAAAGATAGACTGCTAGTCAAATTATTCCCGATTTGGGACTAATATTTTGGTCTACCGCGGTCTTTTTGATGAGGAATTAACGGAGAGTTAATCTGGGTAAGGCGTATCTATCTGCCGGGATTCCAGCTGTTGAAAGGCTCTAATTTTTCATTTGCAGCCCCTTAAAAGCACTGTTGGTGAGCCGCTCTCAGGCGACTCACCAACAACAAGGACCGGGATGTGTTTCAAATCTGTGTTTGTCTTATTCTAGGATTCGTTCCTATTGATTTATTGTCCGTCCATTAGTTGGACTAACTCTTCTTTCACAAATTTACCTAGCTCTGAAACATATTCTCTGGAGAAATCAAAATTGATACCTGCCTCTGCATAGATTTCCTTTATAGGGCGAGTGTATCCCATCTTGAGTGCCTCGATGTATTGCTCGATGGCCTGCTCGGGTTGTTCCCGGTATTTCTTCCAAATAGCAATGGCGCCTAATTGTGCCATGCCATATTCTATGTAATAGAAAGGGACTTCAAATAAATGAAGTTGCTTGTGCCAAAGGTATTCTGAATACTGTTGTAAGCCGCTACGATCCACTTCGGCAGAGCTGAAATCTTGCAAGATACTAAGCCATTTGCTTCGTCTTTCAACTCTAGAGTGATTTGGATGCTGATAGATCCAATGCTGGAATTTATCAATCGTCGCAATCCAAGGCAAAACTTTCAACACATTCTCCAATTGTCCAATCTTGGCTCTGCGAAGATCGTCTTCATTTTCGAAGAAGATATCCCAATGATCCATACTTAGCAGTTCCATCGTCATGGCAGCCAATTCAGCTACTTCGGAAGGAACCCGCTTAGCTGAACTCAGCTCATAATCATGGGTCAATAGAGAATGAATGGCATGTCCACTTTCATGCATCAGGGTCCGCATGTCATTCAGTGAATTCGTCGCATTCATGAAGATGAAAGGAATACCGGAAAGGTGCAATGGCATGTTATAACCACCAGGACGCTTGCCTTTTCTCGATTCGAGATCAAGATGGCCTTTATCCCGCATGATTGTGATGGCCTCGCCAAAGAATGGATTCAACCGGGAAAGGCAGGTAATCGCTCTTTCCACCAATTCGTCTGAATCCTCAAATGGGCGTAACGGAGCTTTACCACTAGTATCGACATGCAAATCCCAAGGTCTTAAGGCCTTCAGATCAAGTGCCTTCTTTCTGAATTTATTCAAGTCATTGACAATCGGTAAGATTTCATATTGAATAGATTCATGAAAATCGATACAATCATCTACAGAATAGTCGAATCGCCCTAATGCTTTGAACTTAAAGTCTCGAAAGTTCTCGAAACCTGCATTTTGTGCTATGTCATGCCGCTTTACTAGCAGATCATCAAATAGCTGTTCCAAATGCAAAGAGTCTTTACGAATTCTTTGATTGATTTTATGGTAAATGCCTTCTCGGTAATTCCGATCGGGTTCTTCCAACAAACTTCCTGCTTTCTGCAAGGTCATTTGTCGACCATTTACACCGATAGTCATTTCCGAAAAAATCCGACCATATTCTTTAGCCTTTAACTGAACCTCAGTGGCTAAAGGGATATTATCTTCTCTAAATAAATCTACTGAATTCAGAATACCTCTCAGGTAAATGAAGTATTCCTCCTGGTTGAGTTGATTCTTGTACGGGGAGTCTACGAGAATATTATTCAATTGATTTTCAAAAGAAGTAATCCGAGGAGCCAATTCCTGTACCGCATATTGGTAGTTGTCAGCTGCCTCTTTGTCCCCGCTATTTACCGTGATTTTAATATACCTCCATGCGAACGACTCGCTAACTACAGCATCCAGTTCAGATCTATCCTTAATCCATTCTTCTAAATCTTGTACACTGTTAATTGGTCGTTCTAATAGGTCGTCGTAGTATGGCTTTAATTCGCCCCAAACCGTTAGTTCAAAATTACGGGGTAGAAATTTTTGACGTCTAGGTTCAGGTACCGTAAGCGCAGTAGATCTCATATACGTATGCTTTTGGGTGCCGTATCTGTCTGGGTTAATCCTCTTAAAAGTGAGATTATAATTTTTGTTTACGAGTAATAGTCTTCAAAGTTACAAGTACCAAGGGTCGTCGTTTTCTCAAAAGTAGTGTCGTTTATTCTTCTTCGTCAGTAGTAGTTTCTTTTGTAATAAGTAATCCTTTGTCGTTTAGATATTTAAACCATTTGATTACTTTTTTGATATCGCCGATTAAAACTCGGTCTCTATCATAATTAGGTAATATTTCTGAAAAATAATTGTTCAACTCGGCTGGACTGGCGCTTGAAGGCACCGGTGGATTGCTTTCCGACTGGTCCAACATGGCCTGAAAAACATTCTTCAATTCAGTAGTATCTCCGTCGTCCGTATAGATACCGATTGACTCTAAAGGGGTAAATTGGTGCTTCCTAGCTGAGGCAAATCTTTTTTTACCACTTGCCAAATCTTCGATGATAAGTCCATTCCCGCGATTTGCCGCCATTTTGTACAATCCGGGTAGTCCACTAACTGCAATAAGGTTCTCCAAATTCATAGTGATTGAAAATCAATTTGTTTGCCGGCAAAGGTACAAACAAAAGGGCAATTCAGGACGGATGGATCTAATGTCAGTGGTTAGAAATCGGATTTAATTGAAATCCAAACTATTAAAGGGGTAAAGTGTAACACATGGTGTAAAATCAGATGGCGATGGAGGGGGGTAAGCGTCTGGCTTTCCGGGAGGTGTGATAACTCTTCCGTAAAAATAGAGAAAAAAACCTATAGGTCAAAAAAAAATGTGATAATTCTTGAGGGCTTTTTCACCAACAATAGGCTGCCGATTTTCGGGGCTCTGCCTTGCATTTTCAGGCCTGTTGAGCGCACGCAAAATCCATCAAGGGTTCGGACCTATCAAATGAGAAATACTCAACAAGGTTATCTCATTGGTAACCAATTTCTTCGGTGCAATCCGCATTGTAAAGGCAAAGAAAAGGGACCATCTAGGTCTTTTTTAGTAGGCCAGGAGCTTCTCTAGTTTTTCTTTCAATCTCGTTTTTGGCAAATACTCCGCTTCTAGTGCAGTAGAAAATGGCACAGGTGTATCCAAACTAGCGGCTCGCATCACTGGCGCATCCAATTGATCAAATAGATGTTCTGCGATATAAGCAGAGAGCTCCCCTCCTATCCCACCAAAGAGGGTATCCTCGTGTAGGATCAAGACTTTATTTGTTTTGCTGACGGTCTCCTTTATCGCCTCATAATCAATCGGTAAGAGTGTTCTCAAGTCAAGGATATCAGCTGAAATATCCCATTCTTGCACCAGAGTCTTCGCCCAATGCACGCCCATCCCATAGGTAATGATTGACACGTCTTCTCCTTCTGTCACCAAACGTGCCTTGCCAATCGGCAGGGTATAGTAGTCAGTCGGTACTTCCTCACTAATACTGCGGTACAAGCCTTTGTGCTCAAAAAATAGGATTGGATTGGGATCCTCGAAGGCTGCTAGTAGTAAACCTTTGGCTTCACTAGGGCTAGAGGGGTACAATACTTTCAAACCTGGAGTATGCGTAAACCAAGCCTCATTACTTTGGCTGTGGTAAGGGCCTGCCCCCATACCACCACCTGTAGGCATTCGCACCACCACATCAGCGGATTGCCCCCAACGGTAGTGCAACTTAGCTAGATTGTTGACGATCTGGTTAAAACCACAACTTACAAAGTCTGCGAATTGCATTTCGACCATGGCCTTGCCTCCCTTCAGCGACACCCCTAATCCTACTCCTACGATCGCACTTTCACATAAGGGCGTATTTCTTACCCGTTCTGCACCAAAGTCCTTAACGAAACCATCCGTCACTTTGAAAACGCCACCATAATCGCCGATATCTTGTCCCATCAATACTAGGTCCGGATGTCGTTCCATGGCCTGATGCAAACCCTGGGAAATCGCATCTACAAAACGTAGCTCTTGCGTCTTTGAGGTATTAGGTTCTACCAGCGTAGGCTGATATGGAGCGTATACATCCGCCAGCTCTTGTTCTCGATCTACTTGTACAGCTGGAGCTTCATCGGCGAGCTTTAGGGCCTCCTCGATCTCCTGTTTCATCTTGCCCTGAAAATCAGCAATAGCCTCTTCGGTTAATAGTCCTTCTTGCAGTAGATACTGTTCAAAGTTCTTGATAGGATCTTTCTGGGCCCAGGTTTCCATCAGCTCCTTTGGCACATATTTCGTACCGGAGGCTTCCTCGTGTCCACGCATTCTAAAGGTGCGGCACTCTAGCAGTATGGGCTCGGGATTGCTTCTCAGCTCCTCGGCAATGGTTTGGATCCGGGAGTAAACTTCCACTATGTTATTTCCATCCAAAATTTCAGATCGCATACCATAACCCAAGCCGCGATCAGCTAAGTTTTCACAACGGTACTGTTCCTGCACCGGTGTAGAAAGACCATAACCATTGTTCTCGATAATGAATATGACGGGAAGCTGCCAAACTGCAGCAACATTCAGGGCTTCGTGAAATTCTCCCTCGCTAGTACCACCATCTCCGGTGAAAGCCAAGGCCACTTTTTGCTCTCCCTTTAACTTATGCCACAGTCCCACTCCTCCGGCAAGCGACAATTGTGGTCCGAGATGAGAGATCATTCCCACAATGCCATGCTCCAAGGTTCCGAAGTGGAAAGATCGATCCCGTCCCTTCGTAAAGCCCATGTCTTTTCCTTGCCACTGGCCAAACAATCGATGTAATGGCACCTGCCGTGCTGTGAATACACCAAGATTCCTGTGCAAGGTAAAGATCAATTCATCTGCTTGCAGGGCCATGGTTGCTCCAACAGAAATGGCCTCCTGCCCAATGCCTGAAAACCATTTACTCACCTTCCCCCTGCGCAAAAGCTTAAGCATCTTCTCTTCAATCATCCTGGGGCGCAAAAGGCTGAAGTACAATTGCTGCAAAGTTTCATCGGTCAGGTTCTTTCGATCAAAAGTCATAGAGGACTTCGTTTTCGTAGCCATAGGCGGTTTGTTGTCGATCTAACTTGCAGTGGCTTTGGTAGGGCATGCCGTAGCAAGTAGTAATTTGGAATATGGTTAGGTAAAAATCGCGGTAAAGGTAAAAGAAATTAGCAACAGATCAGGCTAGCTATTTTCTAAAAACCAGCCTTTTTCCGCCTACTCCGGAAATGCTACCCAGGCGACACTTGACCCCTTGTGATAGTTTCGTTATAATTTTGTGATAAATCCACATCTCCCTCGCTCTAATTTTGTGTGCATAACAAAGACAGGGTAAATAGCGCGAAACTCCCCAGATTCTAGAACTACCTACACCGTACCGATTACAACGACAGGCTAATTACAAGAAACAGCCTGAAAGTCATCCTTGGACTACATTAACCAATGCCAAACTTTTACAAGTAGGCGTAAACTAACATTCATTAAAATTACCATCATGACAGAAACTTTATCCTTTTGGACGAGGGTAGGGCTCCTCTCCTTTATCCTAACCTTAAGCTTTCAGCTTTCACTACATGCAACACCTGAACCTCCTAATACAAATGCTGAAGAAACAATCTCTTGCGATGTTGACGGCGGCTATCTCTCCGATCGCTGGCTGAGAACAGAACGAGTGATCTGTGCCGGAGACGGCAACGAAGACCCAATTGACGTACTATTACAACATGCCTCTGGACCAAGTTCTGCCTGGGTGATCACTGACCCAAATGGCAATATCCTTGGCATCCCTCCCGGTCCTCCTTTTGATTTAGAAGGTGCGGGGCAAGGGACTTGTCTAGTTTGGCACGTCAGTTTTGATGGTGAATTGAGCGGCGTTGAAGTTGGCAAGAATGCTAACGACATTGAAGGCTGCTACGATTTGTCAAACCCACTTACCATTTACCGAAATGGGGTAAATGGCGGTACCATTAGTACCAATGATCCAACTCATATCTGCGCAGGTGACGGACAAGCCGATCCGATCAACGTATACGTGGAAGGCTCTGAAGGACCAAACGCAGCATGGGTGATCACCGATGATGCCGGAAAAATCTTGGCACTTCCTCCAGCCCCACCATTCGACTTTGAAGGTGCGGGTGAAGGTGTTTGCCTAATCTGGTATTTGAGATATGAAGGTCCGATCGACGGACTCGCTACGGGCAAAAATGCCAATGACTTCCGGGGTTGCTATGACCTTTCTAATCCGATCACGGTATATCGTGATGGTGTTGACGGTGGATACTTAACCACTGCTGGTGGCATGACAGAGAAGACTATCTGCGCTGGCGACGGCGTTTCTGATGCCTTCGACGTAAGTCTAAGTGGTGTATCTGGCGCGAATTCTGCCTGGGTAATCACAGATGATGCTTTAAACATCTTGGCTTTACCTCCAGCCCCACCATTCGACTTGGAGGGCGCAGGTCCTGGAACTTGCCTGATCTGGCACTTGAGTTTTGAAGATGGTTTGATGGGCGCAGCTGTAGGTATGAATGCAGCTAATTTGGACGGTTGCTATGACTTATCCAACCCCATCACAGTATACCGAGAAACAGGCGATGATTGCGAAGATGCTTGTAATGTCAGCGGTGGGCACTTAACAACGGCAGGCGGTATGACAGAAAAAATGATTTGTGCTGGCGACGGCGTATCCGATGCTTTTGATGTGGTAGTTACTGGGCAATCTAGCCCTAGTTCAGCATGGGTCATCACTGATGACATGGGCAACATCTTGGCACTACCTCCAGCTCCACCATTTGATTTGGAAGGTGCAGGTCCTGGTATTTGCTTGATCTGGTACTTGGCCTTTGATGGAGAGATCAGCGGAGCCGAAGTAGGTAAGAATGCTGCTGATCTAGAAGGTTGCTATGATCTTTCTAACCCGATCACTGTAGTTCGCAAAACAGGTAGCGACTGCGAAGCAGATTGTAATGTAAATGGTGGTTACTTAACGGATGGACACCTTAGAACTGGGCGCGTAATCTGCGCAGGTGATGGGGATTCTGATGCTTTTGATGTGAACTTATCTGGTCAAATGGGCAGCAACTCCGCTTGGGTCATTACCGATGATGCAGGGAATATCCTAGCACTACCTCCAGCTCCACCATTTGATCTAGAAGGCGCAGGATCTGGCGTTTGCTTGATCTGGCACTTAAGCTTTGATGGAGAGATTAGTGGCGCTGAAGTAGGCATGAACGCAGCTGATTTAGAAGGTTGCTATGACCTTTCCAATCCTTATACAGTATACCGAAACGGTGTAAATGGGGGTACCATTAGCACCAATGATCCAACTCATATCTGCGCAGGTGACGGACAAGCCGACCCGATAGATGTATATGTCGAAGGTTCTGAAGGACCAAACGCAGCATGGGTCATCACTGATGACGCGGGTAACATTCTAGCACTACCAGCTGCTCCACCATTCGATTTCGAAGGTGCAGGTGAAGGTGTGTGCTTGATCTGGTACTTACGTTACGAAGGGCCATTAGATGGTCTAGAAATGGGTAAAAATGCCAATGACTTTCGTGGATGTTATGACCTCTCTAACCCCATTACCGTATATCGTGACGGTGTTGACGGTGGCTACTTAACTACAGCTGGTGGCATGACAGAGAAAACCATCTGCGCTGGCGACGGCGTTTCTGATGCCTTCGATGTGAACTTAACAGGTGTGGCCGGTGCCAATTCCGCATGGGTAATCACCGATGATGCCTTAAACATCTTGGCTTTACCGCCAGCTCCACCTTTCGATCTAGAAGGTGCAGGTCCTGGAACTTGCCTAATCTGGCACTTGAGTTATGAAGATGGATTGATGGGTGCGGCAGTAGGTATGAATGCGGCCAATTTGGATGGTTGCTATGACCTTTCCAATCCGATTACAGTGTATCGAGAAACAGGCGATGACTGCGAAGAAATCTGCAATGTTAGTGGAGGTCACTTAACGACTGCAGGAGGGATGACGGAAAAAGTTATCTGCGCTGGTGACGGAGAATCCGATGCTTTCGACGTAATCGTAAGCGGACAATCTAGCCCTAGTTCTGCCTGGGTAATCACAGATGATATGGGTAATATCCTTGCACTACCACCAGCTCCACCATTCGACTTGGAAGGTGCAGGCCCTGGCACTTGCTTGATCTGGTACTTAGCCTTTGACGGTGAGATCAGTGGTGCGGAAGTAGGCAAAAATGCTGCCGACCTAGAAGGTTGCTATGAGCTTTCTAACCCAATCACTGTTATCCGTCAAACAGGAAGCGATTGTGAAATCGATTGTGATGTAAACGGCGGTTATTTGACCGATGCTTGGCTAAGAACACAGCGTGTGATTTGTGCAGGAGATGGAACCTCCGATGCTTTCGATATCAGATTATCCGGACAAATGGGTAGCAACTCGGCTTGGGTGATTACGGACGATGCAGGAAATATCCTAGCACTTCCTCCAGCCCCACCATTTGATTTGGAAGGCGCAGGTTCTGGTGTTTGCTTGATCTGGCACCTAAGCTATGATGGAGAGATAAGTGGTGCTGAAGTAGGCATGAATACTAGCGATCTTGAAGGATGTTATGATCTTTCTAATCCATATACAGTATACCGAAATGGTGTGAATGGTGGTACCATTAGTACGAATGATCCTACTCACATCTGTGCAGGTGATGGACAAGCTGATCCGATCGATGTATATGTGGAAGGTTCAGAAGGACCAAATGCAGCTTGGGTAATCACTGATGATGCAGGTAAAATTCTAGCACTTCCTGCTGCTCCACCATTTGACTTTGAAGGTGCGGGTGAAGGCGTATGCTTGATTTGGTACTTGCGTTACGAAGGACCACTAGATGGTTTGGAAACGGGCAAAAATGCCAACGACTTCCGCGGTTGCTTCGACCTTTCCAACCCTATTACGGTTTACCGCGACGGTGTGGACGGTGGATATCTGACCACTGCTGGTGGAATGACTGAAAAAACCATCTGTGCTGGCGACGGCGTTTCTGACGCTTTTGATGTAAACTTAACGGGTGTTACAGGTGCTAATTCTGCGTGGGTAATCACTGATAATGCCCTAAATATCTTGGCTCTACCTCCAGCTCCACCATTCGATTTGGAAGGTGCAGGTCCTGGTACTTGCCTAATCTGGCACTTGAGTTTCGAAGACGGGTTAATGGGCGCAGCAGTAGGTATGAATGCAGCTAACCTGGAAGGATGCTATGATCTTTCTAACCCAATTACTGTGTACCGTGAAACAGGTGATGACTGTGAAGCTACCTGCGATGTAAGCGGTGGACACTTGACTACTGCAGGAGGAATGACTGAAAAGACAATCTGTGCCGGTGACGGTGAGTCTGATGCTTTTGATGTAATCGTAACTGGCCAATCTAGCAGCAACTCGGCTTGGGTAATTACGGATGATGCCTTAAACATCTTGGCACTACCTCCAGCTCCACCATTCGATCTAGAAGTTGCAGGTGACGGCACTTGCCTGATCTGGTATCTAGCCTTTGACGGAGAAATCAGTGGTGCAGAGGTTGGAAAGAATGCAGCTGACCTAGAAGGTTGCCTAGAATTGTCAAATCCTATTACCGTATACAGAAACGGAGTTGACGGTGGCCACTTGACCACTGCCGGCGGAATGACAGAAAAAACTATCTGTGCGGGTGACGGTGTTTCCGATGCCTTTGATATCAGTCTAAGTGGTGTTTCCGGCGCGAACTCTGCCTGGGTAATCACTGACGACGCCTTGAACATCTTGGCCTTGCCTCCAGCTCCACCATTCGACTTAGAAGGTGCAGGTCCTGGTACTTGCTTGATCTGGCACTTGAGCTTCGAAGATGGACTGATGGGTGCAGCAGTAGGCATGAATGCCGCTAACCTAGAAGGTTGCTACGATCTTTCTAATCCAATTACGGTATACCGTGAAACCGGTGATGATTGCGAAGCTTCCTGCGATGTAGATGGTGGGCACATTTATACCAACGATGCTACTACCATCTGCGCTGGTGATGGAGAAGATGACTTTGTAGATGTGAACTTGAGTGGTGAAGAAGGAGCTAACTCTGCCTGGGTTATTACAGATGACGCAGGGTATATCCTAGCTCTTCCAGCCGCTCCACCTTTCAACTTCGAGGGCGCAGGAGAAGGCATATGCCTAATCTGGCACTTGAGTTTTGACGGCGCCATCAGTGGTGCAGAAGTGGGAGCCAATGCAGCTGATTTAGAAGGCTGCTATGAGTTATCTAACTCTATCAAGGTGATCAGAAGAACTTCTGGTCAAGTTTGCGGACGCTACAACAACAACAGCCACAGTTTGACAGTAGACCTTGCTCCAAACCCTGTGAGTAGTGATCTACGAGTAGACATCACTATTGGTGAAGGTGGAAACTTCAGAACCAGCACGATCGAAATCATGACCTCTGTGGGTCGTAGAGTTTACCGTAGAACAGAAGCAACTTACGATGGCGATAACCGAGTAAACATTAATGTATCGGATCTACAGCCTGGTGTATACTTCTTACGCGTAAGAAATGGTAGCCAGCGCGAAGTTGTTCGCTTCGTAAAACAATAGACTTGATCTGGGTTTTAGTGAACCCATGATAATAGAATGCTTAGTAATTGCTGACAATTGATGTGACGCCCGCCTCTTCGGAGGCGGGCTTTTTTTGTTAATACTCCTGTATCCTCATTTTAGTCCCTTCACCCATCCTTACCAAATATACAGTCAGACCTTCCAACTGTTCAGTCCTCATTGTGCTCGAAGGAAAAAGGCAATAGACTTGTAGACAAGAAATGAAATTAAAATCAAAAGATACAAGTCATGAAAAACATCAAAACTATCCTTTTTACCCTCTTATCATTCAGCTTCGTTTCTGCGCAGGGGCAGCAAGTACATAAGATAGTTCAACAATACAAAGACGCGCTCACTAAGGTTCAAACCCTTGATTGCAAGGTTGAACAGCTAGATACTTTTGTAACGGGTCACGTTTGGCATTATCATGGTCAGCTCAGTATGCTTAAGAATTCTGCTGATTCCTTATTTGGCTTCCAATTTAAAGCTTCTAAAACGGTTGGTGGTGAAGCACTATACGACGGACTGTCTGAGTTTCAAATCGATCATAAGAAAAAGTCTTATGAGTTGAACACGATGCCAAGGTCCTATATTACAGGTTCTCCAGGAGGGCAACTTGTGGTGCCGGAACTCATGCGTTATCAAGACCATGATTACACCCCCGAACTACTGGAAAATGAGCAGTACTACATCCTTCGCTATCAATATCCTGACTTAGAAGAATACGATGTTCGTCAGCGCGAGAAGAAAATTTTTCTAAACAAAGGATCTTACCTTCCAGCAAAGGTTATTGAACGCCAAGTGACCTTAGACAAGAAGCAAGTAATCACCCGAATTATCACTGAATTAGAACTCAATCAACAGGCACACGAGCAAGCTTTCGTAAAAAACTTCTTGGGCACCTACGAGATGACTGTAGAAGAACCTGATGTTGATGTGCACGCTAAACTATTGGAAACTCAAGTGAAGAACTTCGAACTGGAAACTTTTGATGGCCAGTTAATTTCCACCACTACTCAGTCTGCAAAGCTTCGCCTGTACGATTTCTGGGAAGTATGGTGTGGACCATGTGTTCAATCCATGCCAAAAGTGCAAGCCTTAGAAGAAAAGTACAAGAAAGAAGGACTGGAGGTTGTTGGTGTCCTAATGGATAAGAATAGTAAAGATAGTGCTGAAAAATTGCTAAGTCGAAAAGGCATCAACTTCCAACAAACATTTGGTGATCAAACCCTTAGAGAATACTTCAAAGTATGGGGGATTCCTCAATACGTATTAATTGACCAGGAAGGCACCATCAAGAAAATCTACCAAGGGTACGATAAGGAAATAGAAGATCAGATTCAATCACTTCTAGCGGAAAGTAAATAGCCAAACACCTTAACCTTTCTCACTTCAATCTAAATCTCTTGCACTAATGAAAACCAAAGTAATAGGTATCCTGACTCTCATAGCCCTGATCGGCTTTATTACACTTCAAGCTCAAGAACGAGCACCAGACCGAAGAATTCAGCTTATAAAAGAAGATAGCCAAAACCGCTACCAATCTAACAATATTACAAATTTGGATATACTACAGGCCTTGGATTTTGCAGATATCCAGATCAAAAAATTCAACCTAGGACAATTTGATGAACATTATGAACTCTATCTTATCTCTGAGACTTATAAAAAAGGGCAAGTAGTCCATACCGATACCATTCTAGCGGATGACAATATGTACCACTATTTCCAAACGGCTCAAGAGGGTGTTTTCTTTGACTATATGGACCAACTGAAGTTTATTACTAAAGACGATGATAACAAGAGTGAAATTAGATTGCACACCTACAAGATGTCCAGGAAGTTCAACATAGAACTTGAAAAATGGGATGATCGTCAATTCTACAATTGGCGTTCCTATACAGAAACCCATTGGAAACTTAACAAAAAGGTACCTTTAATGGTCTTTGCCTCTTCCTGGAAGGACAAGCGCTATGATTTTCATCGTTTCTGCGGGAGAGTTACACTAGAAGAAGGCGAGGAAGGTACAGAAGAGCTCTTGCGAGAATCACCTACCTATGTACTCTTCAGCTATATTGTCAGAACATTACCGGCTAAGAGCGAAGAAAGCGGGGATCGATAGAGATTACAGGTCTGGTAAATGGAGCGGAGACCTATCCTTGATAAAAGTAAGAAGTCAATGATCATTAGGAAGTTATGCATATTTCTCCTGTTAAGCACGAGCTTTGTGAGCTTAAGTGGGCAGAGCCTGCGTAGATCACTGCAGAATGGGGAAAGCTGGGAGGTAGAATGGGTTCAACAAAGGCATCTATCTAAAGACGGCTCCATACCCGGAAGCTACCCCCTATTCCCTGATCAATTGAAAGCCGGAGAATATGATGTGCGAATAGGTCTTCGGCTTTTCAAAGATCCTAAGGCAGTTCTAAGTGCTAGGGTCACGTACGTAAGTTATATTGAACTGCCTCCGACAGAGCAAAGTGGGGGTAAGTCCGTTCAATCCAAACTCAGTCAACCCATTTCTTTAGACACACGCTTTCAAGATGCCTACTTCAATCCACAACTGTTCCTTTTCGACGCACTCTTGCAGCATGATTTTCCAATTTCTTGTCAATCCAATCGGTTAAAAGAGTCGCTTAAAATATTCTTGGAAAAGGTAGAGCAAACACTACCTACATCTGGGCTAATAGAAGTTCAAAAGGAGTGGTTAGCCGAGACTGAATTTTCTGAGGCATTTTCAGCCAAATCCCTGTCAAATTTCTTCTGCCTATTACTAGATCAAGAAATACCTGATCTAGAAGGTCCAATCCGGCTTGGCACTAGAGCAGAAGAATCCCATGTGTACACAGATTTCTTAGAAGTAGACCTTCCGAGCAAAATTGGATTCGTACGTGGTAAAATACTTAACCCTGCCACCGATGAGGTCAGAATTAAATACTTCAGACAGGGAGATTGGCCTACGTATTGGCAAGACAGCCTAATCCGCTTGGATGACAACGGCTATTTTGAATTGGCCTTTCCAATGAAAGAGCGTCGCCTGATTTCTGTTTATCACGGTTACCAAAGCATGCGTTTTTACCTTGAACCCGGAGATACGCTCGAGATTCAGACGGATGCCAATGCCTTTTACAGGGAAATGTCATTAGCCGGAAAAGGCACAAGTGACAACCAATTCCTCCTGGATTTTTATCATCAAATGCGGGGGGATACTCTATTCCGTAGCTATGATTTCAAACTACTGGAAAAAGAACCTAATGCCTACTTCGAGAAGATTAAGATTAAAGAAGAAAAGGAGCTTCGCTTTTTAACGGATCGGAAAGCCGGTCTGCGCCCGGAACTATCTGCCTTCATGGACCGGTACATACGGATCGAACATGCTACCACACAGTGGGAAGCCGCCTATCGTTTTATGGTGGAAAAGGATCATAAACTTCCCCCAGCACTGATCCGACATCTACAAGCCCTGGGAGCTTTATTGTACAGGCTTCCAAAAGACAAAACTTTTGACTTCGATGTCGAAGAATTCTTGACTTTCCAATATTACCTCCTGACGCAGAACTACCAAGCCACAAACTTCAATAGTGATAAGGAAATGCAGATGGCCAAGCTACTCCTTGGAAAAGAGACCTTCGTTCGACATATGGCCATGCAGTTGTTCCGTTTCCACGGCGAATTTGAAAAACTTAACCGAAGTCGAACTTACCAGCTTGAGCAACTCTTGTCCATAACTCGAGATTCGCAGCTGATCGAAGAGCTTTTGGTTTTCACCAGAGAAAAGCCAAATAGATCTGAAGCTTTTTTCTACAGATCACTGCCTATTGGCAGGCCCGCACCAGACTGGACCTTTACTGATCAGGAAGGTGTAGAAGTGGGGCTAAAGGATTTTCGAGGGAAACAACTGCTATTACACATTGGCTGGGACGATCTTTTGGAAATTGCTGTGGCTGATCTAGACACACTCATAAAACAATCAGAAGTAAGTCCTACAGTAGTACATCTAGTTACGGCTCCTAGCAAGGAGCAATTCAACAGAAGTATAGCTGGTCTGGAAGGCTTATTCATTTACGTACCAGAGGAACAGATCGCCAAAATTAGAGAGGACTACCGAGTAGATAACCGAACCAACCACTTTTTCTTAATTGATGAAGTCGGGAATATTCAAGCCAATCACCTGGCACTGGGAACTGCTCGAAAACTGCGAGGAGCCTGGGAAAAACTTGCCAATCAGGAGAGATCTACGGCTTGGACTCCCGAGCAACGATTACAGTTTTGGCAGAGTCTTGGGATTGGTGCACTAAGTCTGCTTTTGATTAGCAGTTTGATCCTTTGGCGAAGACGGATTAGTATGCGGCGTGATCTGCGGCGGCGGCAATTACTGGAGGTAGAATTGCGAGGGATTCGCTCACAAATGAATCCACATTTTCTATTCAATGCCATGAGTTCGATACAAAACCTGATCCGGAAAAAAGAGCAGGAAAAAGCTGATGTCTATTTGGGGCAATTTGCAGGCTTGATGCGAAAAACTTTGAAGAACACAGCGGAAGAGTTTATTCCACTCAGCGATGAGATTGATACCCTTGAACAGTACTGTAGCCTAGAAAGCTTGCGCCATCCTTTCGATTATGAGTTTCAAATTCATGAAGATATCGACCCGCACAATACCTATATTCCGAGCATGATCTTACAACCCATTATCGAAAATGCCATTCTCCATGGACTTACCCCTCTAGCTGAATCTCGGCGATTGAGCGTTAAGGTGTCTCCCAGCAATTCTGGCCTACACTGCGAAGTAATCGATAATGGTATTGGTCTCTTAGCAGCGCAGGCCCATGCCCAGAATAAAGGGCATAAGAGCTTAGGGACACAACTAGTGCGTCAACGTCTCAACCTACTGGGTCTCGATGGGGATAAGCATTTCATGATACAAGATCGCAGCCAGCTGACACCTCCAGCCCAAGGAACCATAGTCACTTTAACCATTCCGATAGAACAATGAGCAATATCAGAGCCCTTATCGTTGATGATGAAACCAATAATCGAGAGAACCTTCGGCTTGCCTTGGCTAGCTATTGCAAGGAGGTAGAAATCATTGGCGAGGCCGACTCGGCCATGGCGGCGATGGATCGAATTAAAGAACTAAAACCCGATTTAGTCTTCCTCGATATTGCGATGCCCATGGGCAGTGGCTTTGACCTGCTTGAAAGTCTACCCAAAATCGACTTTGATATCATCTTTGTGACCGCCTACGATCAATATGCCATCCGCGCCATCAAGTTTGCCGCTGTTGACTATCTACTCAAGCCGATCAACGCTTTGGAATTGAAAAAGGCAGTAGATAGAGTCTTGCACAAACAGTTACAAAAGAGTCAAAAAGATCAATTGGAGACCCTTTTACACAACTTGAAGCAACAAGAAAAGAAGATAGCCCTTCCTCAATCTGATCATATAGAATTTGTGGCGGTCAATAGCATTATCCGCTGTCAGGGAGATCGAAACTACACGCACTTCTTCCTCAAGGACGGACGGAAACTACTGGTCTCCCGCACACTAAAAGAATATGTGGGATTATTGGAGGATCAATCCTTTTACCGGGTACATCAATCCCATTTGGTAAACCTCAACTGCGTGCAGAAATACAGCAAAAGAGATGGCGGACTACTGATCACTTCAGACAATGCCAAAATCCCGGTAGCCCGCGCTCGTAAGGAGGAACTATTAACCCGACTGATGGAAAGAGATCAATAGGTTACTGCAGTAATTCAATTGCTTTTTCAAGCACCTCATCTTTTCCGTTCAATACATCTTCTCTTTTATTGCGTACCAGGATTTCTGGAGGAATTCCCTGGCCCTCGAAGCTCGAGCCATCGGCCGTGCGCCATTCACCAATGCTTACAGAGTATCCCCAGCCATTGGGCATCTCTCTGTTAATCTGGTTAGAAAAGGCTCCTGCAGTCGTATCACCTACCGTCATCACTTGCGGCAAAGTCCGCATTGCCAAACAGAAGGTTTCCCGGGCACTGATGGTAAATCGATTAGTTAAGACTATTACAGGTTTCAAGAATGGGCGATCCCCTCGAGGACGAATGAACCATTGCTCAGGTGTGGTAAAATCATTAGCGCCAGGCCCATTCTTGATCGAGGTGGTCATGTACAATCGCTCTTGATCCGTGAAGTGGGAAGCAATCGTCTTTCCAGCAATGTCCTCTCCCCCACCCGCTCCTCTGATATCTATTATCAAAGCATCCGCAGATTGAAAGTAATCCAGTACCTGATCAATTTCCTTATCAAAAGCCCGCTCCCCGTCGGCAAAATTTTCAATGTATACATAGCCGATACTGTCCACGACAAAATCGTAGCGCATGGCGAAATCCGTTTCTCTAGGATCACTTAGGTAGTTATCGGTCAATAGGTCCAGGTCAAAGTCAGCCATGGTATCTAAGCTTCCAAATACACCCCCGAAATAACTCGGAAGGTTCGTTCCTACGGGAATCAGTCCCACATGCCCATCATCGAGTTCATCTAGCATTTCTACTAAGACTTCATATAGCTCAGCATCCGTACTATTTTCACTCAAGCGAGAACGGTAAGTGGCACGCATCGCTACCCAGTCAATCCCCTTCAAGCGGAATAGTCCATAGAGTTCATTATACTCCTCCCACAAGGCATCGAAATTTCCCAAGGGATCATTCGTATGCTCCAATCCGAAGACCTGTTTTTCGCAAGCAGAATGGAGAAATAGGGCAACAAAAGCAGTTATAATGATGATTGTATTTTTCATGATTTTGATCTTTTACTCACCGGGTGACTTAGTCACCGGGTCAGTATTTTAATAAAAAACTGGTTTTCTGAACTTTACGTCTCTTTTCACATCGAAGGCGAGGCTGAAATACCCTAAACACCCACCGGGTGAGTATTCACCGGGTGAGTATGAGGCTCAAGCCCTGCCCTAGCATCCGCACTGGCCGTGGATCCGGATAGTTCAGCCAGCTTAGTTGATAGTGTAAGCCAAAGCGTTTGCCATTGCTCCGATGCCAGGTGTACCCCAACTGTAATTGCGGGTTGATGAATTGATCTAAGGAGGCGAGTTTTGTCCCTTCCTGGAGATAGGCTTTGTAATAGTTGCCTTCATCAGGCAGACTTGGATCAAAGGCATAGGTAGGTCGTTGCACGGCTGCGAGAATCGGTAAGCTGAAGTTCAGCTTGAATTGACCGGGTCCAAGTGGATAGTAATAGCTGTAGGTAGGACTGAGATCCAATTGGGTATAATGCCAAGTGTCGAAACCCATACCCGTTTGAATGTATTCGAGTGATACCTGTGCTCCTAGGCGATGTCGCGTTCCGATGGGCCAGCTCAAGCCTCCAGATAATTGGCCACCCAAGAAAGAGAGGAAGGGATTAGCCTTTACATCAAAACTTTCCTTCTCGCCATAAATATCAGGAGAACCCTCCAACACTCCTGTCCGCTGACCAAGGTTCCGCGCTTGATTGGTCCCGATCTGGGCGTTGAGGCTAACTTCCCACCTCGGCGCATATCCTCCACGATATATTCCACCGATGTCCAGGGCATCCGCTTGATACAATAAAGGAGAGGCATGTCGATCTGCCAATAAGAGTTGACGCCACCCGACTTCGAGTCCCCAGCCATTCTCCTTATCATTGGCTTCTTTTTGGCCCATTGCGCTATGAGCTAGTAGTGATAAGCCCAAAATAACGATCACCTTTTCCAGCATAATTTTCATCTTCCGTAGATTGTTTTTAAGAAATGTTGTGTCTGTCTACTGCAAAGAGAAAATAAGTGGGATAGCCCCCTAGGAGTCGATGAGGGTAGAGGTTCAGGTATGTTAAAACTTAAGGAATCAGAACCTTTTGAGGAATCAACAGCAGCTGATTACTGCTTTCGGAAAGCGTTGGGTGTCATACCTACCTTCTTCTTAAAAGTGGTATAAAAGGCTGATTTTGAGGAAAATCCAGCTTCCTCTCCCAGGGCAAGCAAACTGTATTGAGCAAAATTTGGGTCTTGGATCATTTTTTTTACCGCCTCCACCCGGTAATTGTTGATATAATGCGTAATGTTCTGCCCAGTAACGGCATTGATGAGCTGAGAAAGGTAACCTGCACTAATGCCCAAGCGCTCCGCCAAGGCATCCCGCCCCAAAGCGGGATTGCGATACAATTCTTCTTCCTGCATTAGCTTTTCGAGCCGGAGAAAATGAGTATTATCTGGGGTAAAGGGGCGAGGTTCTGTGGCTGGTGTCTCAGGTAAAGGTTGCTCTTGAGGTAGCTTGAACTGATAAAGTCCTTTGTAGGCCGTCCAATAAATAAAGCCGGAAATGGCGCCCCACAATAGATAGTCCACTGTTTGATCACCGCCGAAAAGCCCAGAAGGGAGTAGTACCAGAAGCAGCCAGAACAAAATTAGCCCGGTAGAAATCCACCAGATTTTCTTTAACCAAGTTCTTGCCTCACCTGGACCTTGCCTCCGCCATACCAGCCAATAGGACATACTTGCTAGAAATAGGCTGTAAGCCAAGGCGATAAAAAATTCAGCGGTATAAACAATTTCCATTATCTCCTCCATTCCGGCGATAGCATACCAGCCGAAGTCGACATCTAGGTTGATGAAGATGTTTAGCATCAGAAAAAGTACGAAAGGAGAAATTAGCCACCATCGCCGCTTGCTCCATCTCAAAGGGTGCTGAACAGATTCCAAGAAAAATAGAAACAGCGGAACATAGTAGAGCAGCATCCACGGCACATCATCACCAAAAAAGTCAATGAGGTAATACTGCTCATCAAAGTCCCAACGGGAGAGCCAGATATTCAGACCGATCGTGGCAATCATCATGATGGAATAAGCCAATAATCGGGCAGGAGTAGATCTAAATGCTTTGGAAAGGAGAATCCCCAGTCCAAATACAAAGCCTTGTGCCAGGCTAACCAGTATCACTAAATCCAGGAGGTTTATATCCATAGGTTTTCTACTGCTTGGCCTCCAAAGCCGCTTGCCAATCACTTAGCCTTTCATCAATGTTTTCTTCCTCATTTTCCTTTCCGTAAAAAGTGTACTTCCCCTCCAAGGCTTTCATTTGCTCTCCATAAGATATGGCTTGTTCGTATTGTTCATGAGCTGCTAACCATCTAGCTTTTAACCAGTACAAATGTCCTAACACATAAGCCTTAGGGTAGTATTGATCGTGCCATCCTACGATATTTTTGGATTGGAACTCAGCGTTGTTCAACCACTCGCCGGCCTGCGCTAAGTTTTCCTCCTGGTTGATTAGATACTCGGCCCCTTGGATATAGACTACCCACCGAATATTCTCATCCGCTTTTGCCACGCGCTCTTCCACTAGATCAGCCAGTAGACTCAGGTAGGCCGTCTCCACCTCAAAGCTTAGCTTCACCTCTCCCCATAGCAAACTAACTCGGCCGTATTCAAAGCCAATAGGTTCGATCTGATACTGTAGGTTTTCTTGCCAAGGAGAGCGATTGGGTAAGACTTCCACGCGTAAGGCATCCTCTTCCGCTTTATGACGAAAAGCCCCCCATTGCTTAGCCGTTTTATTAAAGATCAAGGTCCACTTGCCTCGCTCTTTAGGAATCACAAAAAAGGCATATTTCCCTTTTGCTAGTGATTGCCCTTCGATGCTCACATCTTCACTGAACTCAATAGTGGTGGCATTATTGGCTCCGGCCCGCCATACCTTATCATAGGGCGCCATATTACCCCAAATCTCTCGCTTAGCCACGCGAGGACTGCCATAACGAATTTCAATACTTGTATAGCCAATCTTTTGATACACGCCCTGGTCAGGGCTCTGTCTTGGCACGAGACCAATCTGATATTGGGCAAATAAGGAGCTGCTCAACAACAGTAGAGCAGTCAAAGAGAGAATTGTTTTTGTCATAGCTTCGGTCAAGTGATGATTCGTAGGCATCAAAGATAAGTGCATTTTTTTTTGCTAGCTTGTAATATATACGCAATTGACAAACGATATAACATCCACACAAGCAACCCAACATCTGCCACATGGAGGAAAAGGCTGACATTGAGAAACTCCTAGCTCAATACCATACTGCTAGTTATGGATGGGCTATGGCTTGCTGTCAGCGTAATGTAGAGGAGGCGAAAGAGACCCTGCAAATCACCTACTTGAAGGTATTAGAGGGCAAGGCGGTACCGCCACCGCCAACTCAATTCAAAGCCTGGCTTTTCCGAGTGATCCGAAACACGGCGATCGATCTACAAAGAAAACGAAGTGTTCGGATCAAATTGCGGATCCAATTTAGCCGCAATCATCGAGCGCTGGATCCAGCGCCCTTGGACTTGGAGCAAGAGCAGCAAGTGGAATTAGCCGCCGCCATGAAAAAACTCTCCAAACGACAGATGGAATTATTGCACCTGGTATTTTATCAAGGGCAAACCTTGGCCGAAGCGGCCGATATCTTGGGACTCAGCTTGGGTACGGCTCGTTCGCATTATGCGAGGGCCAAAGAAAAATTAAGACTGTTATTGCAATCATCTGGATCATCAAAATGAGTATTATGAAAAAAATCACCCAACTCTTACTAAGCAGTTTGTCATGCGTAATTATGGCTGCTCAAACTACGCCATCATTGAGCCTAACGGAAAAAGCGTTGCAAACCGCTTCTGGTAAATCTATCGAAGCCGTGTTCGGGACCTTGACCGTTCCGGAAAACCGGAACGCTCCCAATAGTAGAAGCATTGACCTGGCTTTTGTTCAATTAAAAAGCACCTCCCCCACCCCTAAAGCACCGCTAGTTTATCTGGAAGGCGGACCAGGCGGGTCCTCTACTGGATATGCGGATAGCCCCGGAGCGCTTGAAGGTTGGTACCCTCTCTTGCAGGTCTGCGACTTGATCTTCCTGGATCAACGTGGGACCGGTGAATCAGGAGGAAACCTTAGGTATGCAAGCGAAAACCCGATGCCCGAAGACTTTTTTGCCGATCAGGAGAAAGCTATCACACACCTTTATCAGCTGATCAAGAAAGCTCAGCCTGCCATCAAAAAACGGGGAGTAGACCTGCGTGGCTACACCAGCGTGGAAAGTGCGGATGATATTAATGACCTTCGAATAGCCATGGGATGGGAGAAAATAAGCCTACTCGGGTTTAGCTATGGTTCGCATTTGGCGTTAGCCACCATACGCAGGCATGAAGAACACTTGGAGAATGTGGTCACCATTGGGGTGGAAGGTCTGGATGAGACCTTCAAGTATCCCCTCAACATGGATGTGCAAATGCAAAAGTTAGGTCTTATGGTGAAGGAAGATCCAGGTGTGGCCGGGATGATTCCAGACTGGGAGGAGTTGGTGGAGAAAGCGCTGGCGCGCCTTGAGGCAAGCCCAATGCAGGTGGAGATCTATGACCGACAGCAGAAGCAGCCCAGAACGGTCAGTGTTGGAAAATGGGGGCTCAGCTACATTTTGCGGCGAGATATTGGTGATGCTAGCGATCTGCCTGTGTTTCCGAAGTTATTACATAGCATAGCCAATGGCGAAAGCCACGTCCTCCAGTGGTTTGTCCAAAAGCGTTGGGGGTTTCATGGTATCAACTTGATGAGTCAGTTGATGGATGGCGCCTCCGGAGCCTCACCAGAGCGCTGGGCCATGATCAAAGCACAGGCTAAACGGAGCCAATTCGGAGCTATGGCCAATACCGGCTGGCCAGAATTATACGAGGTCTTGGAAGTGGAAGACCTCGGCGAAGAATTTCGAGCTCCTTTGATCTCTCCAGTTCGCATACTGATGCTCACTGGATCCCTGGATTGGAATACACCTCCTTATCAGGCGGAACGCCTTCGCTTTGGGTTACCCAATTCCAGTCACATCATCGTGGAGAATGCCGGACACGAGCAAATCCTTCCACAACCTCATGTACAACGCGCCATACTCACTTTTCTAATGGGGCAAAATGTTAAAAGTGAGCAAATATCCTTACCAAAGATGAAATTTGTACCGATCAAGGGTTTTGCGGAAGCAGCCAACCACCCTAGCAGTACGCTTTCTCAATGGCTTTTTCACCTAAGCAAAACAGAAGGCCTAGAAAAAGCCATAGCCGCCTATCAAACCAGTAAAACGGGCGTATCTGCCAAATGGTTGGAAAGAGAGCTTGAGCAGGTAGCAAGGAGGTTGGTTCAATGGAGGAGGCCTTCGGAAGCTCTAGCTTTCTTGGAATTGAATGCCAAGGAACATCCGACCTCTTCACGGGCGCATGTAAAACTGGCTGAAGCTTACCAGCAGAACCAACAAAATGAATTGGCAGTGGCACACTACCGCAAGGCCCTATCGATCAACCCCGAACAAGCTGGTATTAAAGAAAAATTGTCCACACTAGAAAAGAGATAAAGAAATGAAAAAGGATGTCGAGGAGAGATTAGCTCATTTTTTTGAACAGCAGAAGAACCAGGATCAAGCTAGCTTGCCAAGCATGAGCGAGGTCATCAATAGGACTGATCCGAAGCTCCGGCGCAGACAAAGATGGCAATGGATAGCAGCCTCATTGTTCTTGGCACTTTCCCCGACTTCCTATTATTACTACCAATACCTCACGACACCAGCTGAAAGTACCTGGTTTGATTACGAAGCCGAGCCTAGAGATCAATTATTAGAGTGGGAATCCCCTACTGATTTTCTCAACCCTTAACCCTAAGCACATGTCCAACTGGAAAATACCATTTATACTGATCTTGGGTTTGGCCTTGCCGTTGCTTGCTTTTTCTCAGAAATCCAATAGCAAGGATGTGAAAAAAGGCATGATATCCCCTTACGAGGTGCTAAAATGGGAAGATGAAATCGGGCTAAGTCCGCTGCAACGAGATTCCTTGCGCAAGAACATTAAGTCTTCCGAGCTCAAGTTTGACCGTTGGAATCAAGAGCTGGAAATTGAAATGGATAAAATGGCGGAATTACTCAAAAGGGACAATGTATCCGAACGAGTGATCCTCAGACAAATGGACTCCATCTTATCCATTGAAAAGAAGATCAAAAAGGAACAACTAATACTTCTTCTCCGTACCAAAAAGTCACTGAATCAGCGTCAAAAACAGGAGATCAAAGTGAAAATCAGAATTAGGAAGTAGGTCCACATCGTGATGTGGTTGTTATTACTTGGAATTTAATTCATTTTGAAAGCGAATTTCTACCTCATTCCATAGCAACGACAACCGATTATGAATATCCCCTACAGCGGAGAACGGCTGAACTCCATGATACTCGATCAGCTAATTATGGCTGGTATCTCTTTCCTGCTCTTCCTTCCCTACAACTTTGTTTCACTAGCTAAGTCCTTTTCCCTTCAGCATGAACCTGAACTGATGAGCTTTTCTGGACCTATATTCTTTAATTTAGGTCTTAGTGGTATCATCCTTTATTTCTGCAAAGACTCTATTAACGGGCGAAGTTGGGGCAAAAGAAAATCCGGCCTTCAAGTAGTTCATTACAAAACGGGAGATCCTGCCTCACCGATGCGCTGTTTTGTAAGAAATCTAACTGCAGTTGTATTCTACATAGAGTTCATTGTTGCCCTAGCTAATCCAGAGCGTCGAATTGGTGACTACTTAGCTGGAACCAAATTAGTTAGGTATGACCCTACAAGTGAGCCGCTGAAGGTAAATAGAACACAATTGACGCTCACAGTATTGATGGCTTGTAGTTTCTTGGTCTTCTTTCTCCCTTACGATGTGATCAATTGGAAAAACAAGGTAAATCTAAGAGCTAGTGTGGTTCCTGAGTCCTTGAATGATCAGGCTGGTAGATCATTGGAAAACGCACTACTGGATAGTATAGGTAATATGTATCAGCTCGACATTAGAATATATGACCAATTGAAAGAAAACAATGAGATTAAATACATTTCAGCCCTGATTACGAAGATAGGGGATAACGAAGGTGTCCCTGAGTCCGTGGCTAATGAAGAAATGGATAGGATCGGCGAGTTGATTGAAATGCAATATGATAGCACAGCTTGGAAGAGATTGGTCTTTTCCGGATTCCAAGGAACTTCTGTACATCTCGGTGCCAATCAACGCGCCTACAACGGCCTTGCCTTAGATAAACGTTGGTATAGATTGTGGCACCTCGTCCCTGCCCCTTGTGAAGGGCCTTGCGAGTAACCTGATCCGTTGAGACCGAAGTTTGCTGAGACTTGACTAGGTTAAACTTCGGATGTCTTAACGGGCACAAATAGGGTAATTAGGCTTCTAAGTGGAACTCAATACTAGCTCGCGACCTCTAAAGTAAACCTCTTCAAAGCCGCCAAACTATTTAGTGTGAATCCAAAAGCATTGATCGAAATGGCTAAGATGCCCACCCATACCGAATGATACAGCTCCGGTGATTGACTCAACAACTTAAAGTGACTGAAGATACCGCCATATCCTAAGATCAAAATGGCTATCCCCATCAAAGCCCGGTATAAACTGATGCGTTTGAAATATCCTGCCAATAAGAAGAACCCGTAGATGACCATGACGACTATACCTGAGACGGGTGCAGTGGGGGTCAAAGCCTTGCCACCTTTCGCCAACACCAACCAGCTTATCATATTGAATACAACCCCTAAAAAGCAGTACAGCCATTGAAGTTTGAGCAGTTTAGCTAAAAACATCACTTGCTTTTTCCGCTCAGAAATTGACGAATGTCTGTAGCCAAAGCCTTGAGATCCGGCTCATGGGTATACATCATATGCCCCGCTTCGTAGTACTTCATCGAGATTCGATCCTTTAGTATACCGTGTCGCGCAAAGGTGTACTCGGCATCAAAGAAGGGCGTGACGAGATCGTAATAGCCATTGGCCACTAATACTTGCAGGTCCTTATTTTGCCGCAAGGCATCGCTAAGTTGCCGGGACACATTCACATAATGCGGTTCCCAGCCTTTGTCCTTGGGTACCGGGCGCCAATTCCATTTCGGGTATAAAGAGCCATTCGAAGTAAGATAAGGCCGAGGCATTTCTACCTTCAATTCACTACTCATATAATGCATCAAGGCCGCCGTATAGGCACTAGAAATAGAATTGCTGGCCACGTCCCCTAAGGTTGGACGTTCCGCCATCACATCGGCCTCTGTTCCTTTGTAACGACTGTCCAATCGTCCTACTACCAGTCCTTGATCTCGCAGCAATTCTTTGACATAACGAGGTACCAATACTCGAAGATCTGACTGCAGCAAATAGGAGGATTCTAGTCCTAAAAAATAGGTCATCTTATCTGCCACTTCCTTTCGTTTTTGATCGGACAAGGTATTGCCTCTGAACAAAGCTGGCGCATATACATCTAGTGAAAAGTCTCTAGCTTCTTGCACAAAGTCTTCCAGGCTCTTGCCTTGTCCCGCTTTTTTATGGTACCAAGCTGTAGCCGCCATGGTGGGAAAATAGGTAACGAAGGCTACTAAGTTATCATGCACGGGCGTCGAGCCTGTATAATCCAGGGCCTGAGAAATTAAGATCAAACCATTCAAGGCCATGCTCTGTCCGCCTCCACTGAGTTGCTTAGCGACGCCAGCAGCCCGAGTGGTGCCAAAGCTTTCTCCAGCAATATACTTTGGTGAATTCCAGCGCTTGTTTTCCCTCACCCAAGCTCGGATAAACTCGGCTACCGAAGCCGCATCCTCATTCAAGCCCCAATAGTCCTCCGTCTTCCCTTCACCAATCACTCTGCTGTAGCCCGTCCCCACAGGATCTATAAATACAAGGTCTGTAAGATCCAATAGCCCATATGGGTTATCAATGAGCGGATAAGGAGCCGCGCCATCATCCTCATTGGCTTCACTGTCTACCTGAACCAACTTGGGGCCAAATAAGCCCATATGCAACCAAACCGAAGCTGAGCCCGGCCCGCCGTTAAAAACAAAGGTTACTGGTCTACGGCTGCCTTCTTTTTCACCTACTTTTGTATAGCTAACCGACCATATAGCTGCGGCAAACTTCTCGTCTTTATTCCGTAAGTAGGTTTCCTTAGCTGTGGCCAAGTAAGAAATTTTCTGCCCGCCGAAGGTACCCTCATGGCGACTAGAGAACATTTTCGGAGGTTCACTTACGGGCTTGGCCGAAGTAGTCTGCGCCAACAGGTTGAGAGATAGAAGAAAGGCAAAAAGGACCAGAAGAAAGGTTTTACATTGCATATTGAACCAAATTGTGGATAATTACCAATGATAAAAAAAATTTCAGGGACAATGTCACCTTTCCCTATTTTGTAACACTAGAAGAATTGAAGGGAAACGAAAGAGGAGCATTTGAGGGTAAAATCTTTATCAAGACACAGACTTTATGCAACAGCAAAAACAGGAACGATTTCTAAAGCTTTACAAGGGGGTTCACGACCGCTTTGAACGCTTTTGCAGAGCCCGTGCCTGTGGAGATATGCCTTACGAAGATTTGATGAATGAAAGTTTGTTGATCGCGTTTCAGAAGATCGACCAACTGGAAAAGGAAAGCTCCTTTCTCTCTTACCTTATCGGTATCAGTAGACGATTGCTAGCCAACCACCGACGTAAGCAAAAGGTAGTGGCAGCCACTGATGAAACCATGCTACTCAACTATGCAGACCCCAACGACGAAATCAGTCGGCGCCAAAATGTAGCCTTTCTGCATAAAGCCTTGACCTTTCTGCCAGAAGCCCAAAGAGAGGCCTTGATATTATTTGAGATCACCGGTTTCAGTGTGAAGGAAATTGCTGAATTGCAAGATAGCAGTGAGGCGGCCGTCAAGCAAAGATTATCTAGAGGGAGAAAAGGATTAGCCGCCGTGATCAAGAACAAACTACAGCTCAAAACGGGAGATACCTTATGAAAAAGGAAGATAGAATCATATCGTCACTATTCGAAGATGCTCGCAACGAGGCGCCCAAGGTATCTTTTGAGCAAATGGCTCAGCACCTGGCGGAGCAAGTACCGGTTCCTCCACCTTCTGAACCTACAGGTCTGAGTGCTGCGGTCAAGCAACTCTTATTGAAGAACATTGGACTCAATAGCATAATATTAGTGGTAGGGGCAGGTTTGGTTTACTATGGTTTGAGACCTTCCACTCCAACACCCGAGTTAACTTCTGTCACCCAAATTGAAGTGGCCGAAGATTCAATTCCATCAGCCTTACCAATCCTACCGATTGAGCAGCTGATCCAAACCCAAAAAGCAGCTTTACCTTCCCCTTCACTACTTTCATCCGCAGAATCGCAGCAAAAGAGAAAATTCAAACCTCTGGTCCCTAGCCCTGCTACACCAAACCCAAGCACAAATCAGTCAGAATCTACTGATAGTACAGAACCCGATCCCAAAGAAACCGACCTGTACTCAAAAGTAAATGGTTCGCAAAAGCCTGGGACAGATTCGGTTCCACCTAATGGGCCCGTTGAAAGATCCACAGATGCACCATCCGAACCTGGCCTTACAACGGGCCCAAATCCTCCGGTGGGTCCTCAACCTGCTGATTCTCCTATGATGTCGGGCTTTACCATTCAGGACAAAATCAAAATCGACACCAACGAAATCCATAGAACTACTCCGATCGTGTTGAAAAACACCTATAATCAAGATGCTACTCAGGAATTCTTCACCTTGCTCAGTTCATATGGGTTTGTGCTAAAGAAAAAGCGGCATAGGTTCAAAGATGGGTTAGTTCGCAATATATCCCTACACTTAACACATCAGGAAGGGCTGGACTTTAGACTAAAGGCGCGACGTTTTAAGCAATTGGAGTTTAAACTCTATTTTGACGAAGCAGATCAATTGTTCGGTTTTTCCATACGCATGAATAATAATCAGGAGAAAGAAGAAAAAATCATTAGCCTAAAAGCCAAAGGCCAGATTACTCAACAGTATCGCTATTAGGAGCGCCTAGCCAACGGAGCTTAAGCAAAGGCTGGTTCTTCTATTCCCGAGATTGATTTCCTACATTTCCTTACTACATAAAAACATTCAACATGAAAGTTATCACCCTGCTGATGGCGCTGGGATTTCTTTGCCCAAGCCTGGAAACAACTACCGCGCCTACTCAAGAAATCATTGTGTTAACCCTAGACAAACAAGACAACAAAGCAGAGATTGAGCAATTTCTCAACCAACTAAAACAGCATGGCCTAGCGTTGAAGAAGCAATCCTTTTCCCGAAGCTTTGGTAAGATCAAGCGCTTTAAACTTCAGATCACCCACCCTGAAGGGCTGGATTGGAAGATCAAAGGCCAAGGCTTTTCAACTTTCGAATTGCGCCTCCATCTAAACTCCCAGCAGAAAGTGGAACAATTTTCGTATCGCTTCAACCAAAAGGGAGATTACTCCAAACCATTAAGTCTATTGTCATATGGCAGGAGTGATTATCAGTTCAAAGGCAAACATAGTGCTAGTACCTCCTTTATTGAGCAGTAAAAGGGTTTATAATTTATAGTTTATAGTTTATAGTTGAAGGTTTAAAGAATTCAATTTCCCTTCCCTAAACTTTCAACTGTAAACTTTATTCGAGTTTCTCTTTCCCCTCTCATTCTTAATCTCCAATTCCTACTTGTTTAACGGATAAAAACCCCGATTCACCTTTTTCAAGTGGATTTCGGAAGCCGGTTCTCCTATGTTTGTATCATTGAAACAGCAAAGGACAACTAGTCAATACCGTTCCTTTCTGCTTCCTACATTACTACTATAAACAAAAGCTTAAAAGCCATGAAAATCAATATTTTATGGACTGGCATTGCCATGCTCTTTCTCAACCTAAGTTTTGCTCAAAATCACCTGACTGGAAAAATCATTGATCCTGCTCATGAAGAGCTATTCCTCGTTACTGTTGCCCTGTACCAGCAAAAAGATAGTCAACTGGTTAAGGCAACCTCAACAGATGAAAGGGGGATGTTCAGCCTGGAAAATCTACCCGATGGCGCCTTCTATTTGGAAACTAGCATGATTGGATACACTACACAACGGGTAGATCAGATTTCTTTGCCAACAGACAACGGCCGTGTGCTGAAGCTGCAGATGATCGCTGATGTTGAGACGCTCGCCACTGTAGTGGTAAAGGCAAAGGTTCCCCTTCTCGAGCAGCATTCGGATCGCTTGGTTGTCAACGTAGAAAACAATCTTACTAATCTGAATAATAATCTCCTGGATGTCATGAAGCAAGTACCGGGGATGATCGTGATTAATGATCGACTCCGCATGGCTGGGCAATCTAACTTCACTATCCTCATCAATGGAAAAACGACACGCTATATGGACGTGCAATCCTTGCTGCGAGACATGCCTGGTGACAATGTGAAGAAGGTAGAGGTAATCCACCAACCCGGTGCAGAGTTTGAAGCCTCCGGCACTGGCCCGATCATCAATATCATCCTAAAAAAGAACAGCCTATATGGAACAAACGGCCAAGTGGCACTTGGCCTGGGAAAAGACTACGGCTGGATCTATAATCCTAATGTATCTCTAAGTCACTACGCGGGGAAGGTCAACATCAATGGGAGCGCTGGATACAGTAGCTATAGTTATCTAGAAGACCTCCTGGTTACCCGACGAATCAATGGAGATGTTTATGATCAGCGAAGCTACGAGCCCCCTACTTCTCGCACCCTTCGCGGTAGTCTATCCGTAGATTGGGACATCAATGACCAGCAACGTCTAGGCATTGCTAGCCGGTATTCTCGAAACCGTACCAGCAAGATGTCAGAAAATACTACCCGGATCGACTTTTTTTCTCCAGAAAAGGCTGATTTAGATCTTCTATCCATCAATGATGCCAAGAATAAATGGGATTTCCTGTCGGTGAATCCGTACTACCACATCGAATTTGACACAAGCGGCCATAAATTGGAAGTCGATTTTAATCATGTTGATCTAGCCACTAACGGCTTTAACACCCTACAAACGGAAGAACGCAACGAAGGAAGTTTCTTCCCAGGTCAGCAATTCTCGCAACCGGGGCAAGTGAATATCTCCGCTGCCCGATTGGATTACACCTATCCCTTTTCCAAAAACCTCAAGTGGCAAGCTGGTGCTAAATACAGCACTGCGCACCTGGACAACGACCTACAATCACGCCTAGAATCTTCAAATGATGTTTGGGTCAACAACCCCCTACAAAGCAATCACTTCATCTTCGATGAAACAATCGCTGCGGTTTATTCCAAACTCTCCTTCAAAAAGGGAAATTGGTCAGGTACGCTGGGGCTCCGCTATGAAGACAGCCAGTCGGAAGGTTACTCGGTCAATCTAGATACCACGCTGCAAAGAAACATTGGCAAGCTATTTCCTAGCCTTAGTTTAGGAAGGTCAATCACGAAGGAGTTGGGCGCTTCCATAGCTTATAGTTACCGGATAGAACGACCACAATACTCCTCCTTAAATCCCTTCGTATACTACTGGGACCCCTACACTTACGAGCGCGGTAATCCGTCCTTGATCCCTGCTTTAACACACAGCACAAAATTCAATCTGACCTATGAGGAACAACCTTTTTTCAACGTGGAGTATAAAACCACCCAAAATGCTATGGTGGAAGTGACCGAACAGAATGATGCCACTGGCGAAGCCTATACGACCGTGGTCAATCTAGCCTCCCAAGATCTTTTCAACGTGAGTCTTTTCTTCCCACTGGATTTCATCCCAGGCGTAGAAGGATTCGGTGGCGTGATTGCCAGTCATGTTTCCTTCGACTCGGAATACCTATCTCAGCAATTCCTACAATCGGGCTGGAGCTATACCGCCTTCTTAGAGGCCAATTTCACTTTGCCGGGGAAAATCGAGACCGAAGTCTCTGGTTGGTACAATAGCGGCGGGCCAGAGGGTATTATGACGGGAGAGTGGATCTATGGTGTGAGTTTGGGCTTCGGTAAGAAATTCTTGGACAATAAGGCAAAAATCAGCTTAGGGGTAGAGGATATCTTCAGAAGATTCTGGCATGGGCGAATTGATTATGCCAATATGGACGTAGATATCGTATCGAAATGGTACACCCCGGCTGTCAACATGCGCTTGAGCTATAAATTTGGCAACCCGCATATGAAAACTAAAAAACGTCATAGTGGCAGTGCCACTGAGGAAATCAACCGGGTTCGCTAGATGAATGGGGCATCGGAGGTGAGTCGTTGAGATCTACACCTGCTGATGCCCTGCCAATTTTCCAAAGTAGAAATCACCCGTTTCATCGGAAAATTCACCGCATCCAAAGAATACGCTTTGACATTGCAGGAATTTACGGCTATGTTTAGGGAAAGGCATACGGAATGAACTTCAAATTCGAAAGAACCGATCTCTACTTGATCCTACTGTATTTGGGACTTGCCGTTCCTATTGGGTTATTGGATTGGGATTATGATAATTGGACGGATGCTTTTTTTGAGAGAGCAGCCTATGTAATCTATAACTTCATCACCCTCTATGTATTAGTCTTTGTTCTCTTAGCGAAGTTTTTACCAGAAAGAAGATTTGTGGAGTTTTTCGTTTGGGCCCTATCTTTCCTGGCGCTCATGGGGCTGGTCACTATCCAATCTATTTGCTTGATTTACAATTGTGTCAATAACCCTTGGAGTCTTCATTCGATATTTCAAGGCTCATTGATTCGGGTGGAGGATATTGGGTTGTTAGCCGCCTTCATTGGAGGAAAGAAGATATACGATGCACAAATGAGATATGTCAAGATGGAGAAAGCCCGGAAGGAAAGTGAATTACAGTCCCTTAAAAATCAAATTGATCCCCATTTTCTGTTCAACAACTTGAATACCGTCGATGCCCTCATCGACTCAGATCCCAGTGCTGCTAAGGTCTACATCAACAAACTATCCCAGCTCTATCGGTATTTAATTGGCAATAAAGAGCTAGATGTCGTTCCCATAGAGGAAGAGTTAGCATTTGCCCAAAACTACATCTACTTGATCACTTGTAGGTTTGGAAACACTTTCCAATTTTCTTTCGAGAATCATTTGCCAGCGGGAGCCTCCTATCTAATTCCACCGGGAGCCTTGCAAACCCTCTTAGAGAACATCGTAAAGCACAATCAAGCCAGTATGGAATCTCCCATCGTAAGTCGAGTAGTACTGAGCGCGGATCGGGTTGAAGTTTCCAATAAGATCCAGCGGCGAAATCATCCGGTAGATTCCACGGGTACAGGTCTGAGCAATTTAAAAGCTCGATTCGCTGGATTAACCGAGCAAACTATCAAGATTACCTCCAATGGTACTTTTACCGTAGAGCTACCTTTGATCAAAGAAGTAGATTGACATGAAAATATTAGTTCTGGAAGACGAGATACCCGCCTACGAGAAGTTACAAAGCTTTATTCTTAGTGAAATACCCGCCGCTGAAATTGTAGGATGGGGACGTTCTAATCAAGAGGCAAGGGTACTGCTTGAAACGAATCAAGAGATCGATCTTATATTCTCTGATATTGAGCTGCTGGATGGCCCTTCCTTCGAAGCTTTTGAGGCCGTCAAAGTCAACTGCCCGATCATCTTCTGTACCGGCTTTGATAAATATGTATTGAAAGCCTTTCAAAGCAATGGCATCGCCTATTTACTAAAGCCGTACTCCATTGAGCAATTCCGAGAGGCTCATCAAAAGTACCTTACGCTGTTCAAGCCTAATGCTGAACCCAGTATAGCCAGCCCTTTGCTTTCAGAATTGAAAGAAATATTGGCTGCTGATAAGCGCTCCTACCGCCGGCGCTTTACCGTCAAAAAGAAGGATGGGATAAAGTTATTGGCTACGGAGAAAATTGTTTCTTTTGAAGCCAACGGAGACTTCTGCCGGGCCATCGATGATCGAGGAGAAAAGCACACCATCAATCATAGTCTAAGCGAGATTGAGGAGTTGGTTAATCCCAATGATTTTTTCAGGATCAATAGAAGTCAGGTCATCAATATCGATTTCATTGAGAACATCGAGGGGCAAGCCAAAAATAAACTCTGCATCAAAATGCATGGATTACCCGAGCTCTTCCTTACTAGTAGCAGTAAGACACCGGACTTTCGGAAATGGCTGGAACGCTAATTGATCTAGGCTGAACTTTCAAAGCAGGACTCCGTCCAATTACCCCATATGGGCGATAGCCACGAGCCTCTATTTAATAGAGATTGGGGGTTAAAAAGCCTATGTACCTTTTTACCCACATTAAGAAATACTATTTCCTCAGCCTAGTGCTCTGTTCTGCTATGCTGATCACCTCCTCTGCCTTGGCACAACCTATTATAAGTTCAGACTATATCGGTATTGGACAAAAATTTCGGATTGTACTGTATGAAACTAACCTGAATATCGACAATCAGTTAGTGGATATCATCAATGCCCAAGGCCCCAATCAAAGCTGGGATTTCAGCAACCTCAACTACATTGACTCAACCGTTACCTTCGAAGAGTACCGAACGATCGACCCCAGTGATCCGCTCCTTAATAATCCTGTTTTTGCTGGCTCAAATGTTTTAGAGATTTACACGGTCTTACCTGTTGAGGGAGGCTCCCCAGATACCACCGTTCAGTATCGATACGGCACCTTGGAAAACAACAATTGGAGCGTAAACGCTACGGTCTCCTTTATTGACATTGATCAGAATCAAATTGAAGACACGATCATTTCCTGGTTCTCCCCTCCTACCTTACAAATCCAATTTCCGGTTGACCAGAATACCTTCTGGGCAGATTCGACGTCGATCTTTCAAGATTTCCAAGGGATGCAGTTTGTAAGTTCCATTATGCTAGACACCACGCAAGCCCAGGGCTGGGGTACTTTAACCACGCCTGCGGGTACGGTATCAGCTTTGCGTCTTTTGGAGAAGACGGTCACCAAGGTTCCCAATAGCCCCATCGTGGATATCAGTAATGATTTGGACTTTGTAAGTCCTGAAGGAATTGGTGCATCCATTGTCCTGGAGGATGGGCGAGCCTTTTACAGCACGCGTAAGAACTTGAACCCCATGACCCCGACGCGTGATCTATTTCGTCCGAATGCCACTTTCACCTTTCATCCGATGTTTCCCAACCCCACACATTCTGAGATTCAAATCCCGTTCTCGCTAGAACGAGCTCAACAAATCAGTATTAGAGTTTTGGATGTAACGGGAAGAGAGTTGGAAAGAATTGAAAGTACACATTATAGCCCTGGCCAACATCAAATTGGTTGGTCAACTGAGCATATGGTTAGCGGTACCTACTTCGTAGAAGTACAAGGAGGAGGTGTCCGGCAACACAGAAAATTGGTGGTGCAGTAGATGGCTTTAGACTTCCGAAGTCTTCGAGACTTCGGAAGTCTAGCAAGTCATCTACTGTCTTTTTTCTCGATCGTAAGGAATAATATTATCCCATTCCGTAGCACATGATCGCGCCACAAATGCCACCACGGGTTCCGAATCACTCATATTAAAGACCTCGTGCGGAACGCCAGGTTTGATGTAGATGAAATCGCCTGCTTCATTCTCCAAAATCTTGTCGCAGCCATCCCCAAACTCATGTCGTACTTTACCCTCTAGAATGTACAACATTAATTCAAAGCCATCGTGGATATGTGCGTAAGCCACGCCACTGGGAGGAATGGTGGCTATATTACAGGAGAGCTTAGTGGAGCCTACATTTTTGGCAGACATCCCTTGCTTATATTGAATATTGTTCCAGTTTCTCTTATTCCCTCCACCACGAATGGTGAGTATACCGCCATGATCTTCCACGGCTCCTAATTCTACACTATCTTTTGGATCTTTCATTGCATTAAGGTTAATAATGATAAGTAGCACCCAGTAAGGGTCTTAAAGTCTTTTATTTCACTTCTGTCGCATAATCATCACCATAATACTTGCTGGTGATATTGGTGTGAAACTTTACGGCTGAAATAGGTTCATACTTTGGGTTTTCCAAGCCTGGCAATACCTCCAATAACTCATCTTCCCATATGTAGACGGCCATGGGAAAAGAAATGCGAGGTTTCGTAAAAAGGGATTTGCTTTGGGGTTTACTCACCCGGTGCGTGGTCGACGGTAAGCGATCATTGGTGATGCGCTGCATGTAATCGCCGGTATTTAGAATAATGGAACCCGGCTCGGGGTTTAAGCGAATCCATTTCCCATTTTCACGATTTAGTACCTGGAGACCTTCCACTTCCTGGGCAGGCAGGATCGTAAAGAGGTCCACATCCTCGTGCCCTAACATCCGTCCAGCTCCGGTAGCATCATCTGTTTCCGTGATCGGTGGGTAATAGTTGAGTCGAAAGCCAAAGTTGGTGCCAGTCATCTTGTCATCGTACAAATGCGGATCACACTTCAGGTATCGCAAAATACTTTGCATAATGGGATGAATCAGGCCCTCATGAGCTTGTACCAATTTTCGAAAAAATTGCTCATACTCCGGCTTCGGCCAATAGTCCTCCACCTTAAAATTCGGATCTTGATCCAAGTCAAAGGCGCGCCGACAGAATACCCATCCCTCGACTAAATCTGGATGTATAATCGTGGTCGTCTTCATCGGGAAGTATCCCTGGTTGACGGCCCCATGGCGTTCCGCCTTAAATACCATTCGCTCTTCGTAAGTCGTTTGCTCAAAGATTTCTGCCGTTTTCTGCTGTGCTTTTGGATATAATTCGGGATCTACTCCATGTCCCGTCAGGATCGCAAAGCCAATTCCCTCCAGCGCTGCACCCAATTCCTGTGCAAATTGCTGCTTACCTTCCTCGCCCCCCTCAAAAAACAAGCGCATATCGCAGGTGGCAATTTGATATTCCTCATCAAACTCGTCCACATCTTGCTTCTCTACCAGGTGATAGGTCTGTTCTTTGTTGACTTGATCGTATTTACGGAAATTCTGATTTACGGCTTTGATACCGTCCTCTTGATTCGGTGTGGATGCCATCTGGATTAATTTATTCTGGTTCCTTCCAAAAATACACTCCTGTACCAAGTTAACCAAATGGAGTTATTGTACACCGTAGAAGGTCTTGATTTGCTCAAAGCGTATCGCCGGATTCCATTCGGCCTGCTTTTCGATAATTTCCCGAATGGATAGGTCTTCTACCTCTATGAGGTACTCTACCAGCACGCGATAATACTTGTACTCCCAGATATCCCAATAACCGTAATCTGAACGAAGCCAATACTCCCCCCGGGTTTCTTCCAGTTCACGCACTACCTGGGCCAAATTATAGTCAGGCCGTTCGTAGATGGGAGTATGCGAAACATATTCCGCATAACCTTCATTCACCCAAGGCGGAAGGCCTCTTTTGACTCCTTGCTTGTCCTGTTGGCAGTGGACGCTTTCATGTACGATCAATTGGAGCATCGAACGTTTTTCATACTCACTGTTATTACGGGCAAATAATCCATCTTTGATATGAGGCTCGGCGAGAAAGATTTGCCGGTTTAAGAAAGCAAAGGCAAAAGGTTTATCCCAGCCCACCCATCGTAGCAGCTGTTCGTAGGTAGTGCCGCTCGCCATAAATAGGAGGTAGGTCTGTTCGGGGGTGTGCAATTCGCTCTTTTCCAATAAGATCGCAGCCGAATCCAGGAGCAAGCGCCATTCTTCTGGAGCTTCTAAGGGTGTGGGACTGTATACGGTAAAGGGGCCGTGATCCAAGGCTTTAGACAGTAGCACCTGCGGAAAATGTAGAAGCACAAAAAAGGCAATCAGGAAAAATAAAAGACTAGAGCCAATAAGAATCCATTTCTTTTTCATGACCTAAGAGAACTTTTCCTCGCTATCTCCTCCTCTACTCGAGTCATTTGCCGCTTCAGGCTTCCCGTAGCAGCGACCAATCCCGCTAGACCTGCCACCAAAGGACCGAAACGTTGGGCTTCCCATTCCTTGGTCAGCAAAAAATAAACGATGAAGGCAAGGTAAAGGAGAATCATGCCCAAAACAATTTTCTGGACAGTAGCTGCTCTCTCTTTCTTCTTTTGCAAGGTGGGTAAGTCCAAAGTGGAGAGGTCTCTTTTCTTCATAAATAGCGTTTTGCATAAATATACCGGGAAGGATACATTTACCACCTAGTTTTCCGACGAAGGCGGAAAAAAGGACTACCGCTTAAGAATAACTAGCTAGTCGAATGGAAATAAGTTTTACTAATCTTGAAAGAATTGCTCAAAGGCCATCTGATCAACCGGGATGGTTTGACCTTCTACCAACTTGCCTTGATTAAAACGATATAGGTAAGCCTGATACTGATCGTAGGTTCTACCGTCTGGGCGTTGCCCACTCACGCGCATGTAAGCCATCACCGCATTTTCACCCATCAAAACGACCTCTGGTAAGGCGAACATGGTCCCTCCAGTTAGTTCCTTAACTTTCTTCAGCGCACGGGCCACTGCTTCCTGGCCACGATAGGTCCCAGCAACCTTACCTTGACCACGAATGATGTAGGTAATATTCTTGTCTACATAGTTCTTTAATGCCTCCAGATCATTGCGATTAAAGGCATCTAAAGCGGCCTGCAATACAGCCATGATTTTCTCTGATGTCATTTCTTTATTGGTTTTGGATTGCACGGGCAAGGTTGAAATTACAACATAGAGATCATTATTGGGTTCAAAATTCCGCTATATTAATGGGAATCAGACCATAATTAAGCCCAAACGCCGGTTTTAACCGACAGATCACCATCCATCTAATCACATTCTTTCCCTGTCAGGCTAAAGTAGGTCCATTACTCAATTTAGAAAGAACTGTAGACATAACCAATCAGCACTATGAACAAAACCAATGGTACCACCCATTTAATCCATTGAAAGAAGAAGGTCCCTTGCGTGAAGGAATTGACGGATGAAAGTTCCTTAGAAGTTCGCAGCCTTCCGATCCCCCAAGTTAAAGCAATCAATGCCAAAGCACTGCCTAGCACCTGCATTCCTGACCCAAAAATAAGATCTAACCATCCAATCAAGTTAGGCTGCATCGCACTGGGGAAAGCCAGCAGGGCCTGCAGCACCCCCATTCCGATGAGTACTTGCTTGCGATTCCAAGGTACCCAAGGTATCTCCACGATTGTGCCAATCGCGGCTTCAAGCGCCCCGATCAAAGATAAAATAGCTACCATCGCTAAGACGGTCATAAACAAGAAGCCGATCCATGCGCCCCCCGGCATCTCCATAAACAGGCGGGGTAGGGTCACAAAAATCAATTGGGGCCCAGCCGTCATATCCAGTCCAAAGACCAGCACAGTGGGGACGATAAAGAGGCCTGCTAATAGCGCCGCCCCTACATCTCCTACCCCTGTCCAAAAAGCTAGTTTAGGTAAGGATTCTTCCGATTTAATGTAGCTACCATACATGACCATAAAGGTGCCACCCAGGCTGAGGGAATAGAAGGCCTGCCCCAGCGCAGCGAAGACGTCTTTAGCACTCAATGCGCCAAAGTCAGGTTGTAAAAAAGCAAGGAATTGCTCCTTTGCCCCTTCCAATGAAAAGGCATTTAGGATCAAATAAAGAATGATCAGTAAAAAAAAGGGAACAAAAAGCTTACTAACCCACTCAATGCCTTTCTGCAACCCCCGGCCCAACACCACTAAACTAATGAAGAGCGTACCCAATACAATTCCGTATTGCAGATACCCGTTGCTCAATTGCCCCTCAAATATGGGCATACTTTCAGCACTAAATCCTTTAACCGCTGAAAAGCCCGCGGTAAAGATGACATTGGCGATCACTACGACGTAGTAGGAACTGGCAATGGTAACCGTAAACAACAAAAGGAAACCTACCAACTTTCCAATGCTTGGACCCAGCGCTTCCTGAAAAGCGCCCAAAATCCCTTTTCGAGTAACGCGCCCCAGTCCGACTTCTCCCACAAGAGCAGGTAGGGCAAAGAGTACCGTAAATAGCAAATAGATAAACAGGAAGGCACTACCACCATACTTTCCCATCATGTAGGGAAAGCGCCAAACATTTCCCAGACCCACCGCCACACCAATCATAGTCAGCACCGTAGCGACCCGAGAAGAGAATAGATTTCTTTGACTCACAGAAAGGATTTAGCCTAAATATAGTATCCGACTGGCTAAAAATTTAGGCATTCGTTATATTTATGGTAGTGACAGCCCATTCTCGATTGACCAATTGAAAAACACTGCATGACAAAACGATTTCAATGTGACCAACTTGACGTTAGCATCCACCCTACTCGCCAAAGCATGGGACTCGCTGCTGGCGAAGCTTTTCTTAAGGCTATAAAAACAAAGTTAAAATACCAGAATCAAGTGCGCGTCATCTTTGCAGCGGCTCCTTCCCAAGCAGAGTTTTTAGATCATTTATCTAAGGATCGGGAAATAGATTGGCGGCGGGTGATCGCTTTTCATATGGATGAATATCTGGGCCTTCCTCAAGCTAGTGAGGCTTCCTTCGGCCACTTCCTGGATGTGCATCTTTTCAACCACTTACCTTTTGGGCAGGTCTACTATATCGATCCAACTCACCAAGATCCAACCCAAGAAACTAGCTATTACACCCAGCTATTGCGAGAAGAGCCGATAGACGTAGTAGCGATGGGAATCGGAGAAAACGGGCATATTGCTTTCAACGATCCACCGGTCGCAGATTTTGAAGATTCACACTGGGTCAAGATCGTTGAGTTAGACGAAATTTGCCGGCAGCAACAGGTCAATGATGGAGCCTTCCCTACGCTCGAAGCTGTTCCTTCAGCAGCCATCACCTTGACGATACCCGCTCTGATGTCTGCCGATCAAATCGTCTGTGTAGTCCCAGGGCCCACAAAACAAGCGGCTGTAAAGCACACCTTAGAAGGACCGATCAGTACAACTTGCCCCGCCTCCATCCTTCGCAAACACGAAGCAGCGAAACTTTTCTTGGATGAAGAAGCGGCCATGCTATTAGAAAATCGTTTTTGAACAAAGAAGGAAGAAAATTAATACATTTGGATCATGAGAAAACTAATCCTTTGGCTTCCCCTTAGCCTATTCGCAACTTTCATCCTAGCACAAGAAGAACAAAGTATGCGTCAAGTCTATGCATTAGAGACCCCTCAAAATCAGATCAGCATCTTCGAAGGAGCGCTAGATCAAGGACAAACCATGCCGCTAAGGTGGGCAGAGAATAGCTCTGTGGCCTGCTTTCCCGGTACCCGCTTCGTGGAATTTCAAGGCAATCACGTACTGTATCGCATGCAGATGCCAGCCTATTCCGATCTCAAAATCACCGTTCAACCCAAGGACCCCAAGCATAGAATTAACATCTATGCATTGCGTCTGGGGATCAATAACATGGTTACGCCACCCGACATCAGTCAAGCCATTTCCTGCGAAGCTGGCTACCCCATCTACGCCGGTCAACCGAACTTCAATGCCCCGGCCGAAGCTCGTTCTGTTTCCTATATTTCCGTCGCTCGCCCCTACAACATCCTCATTGGTGTAGCCGGAGCAAAGGGAGTTTTGGAAGGCGCATATGAGCTGAAAGTCGAGCTAAAGGAGAGGTAATTACCTACTCTTTGATCGCAGCAAGGACTTTCCCTACAAAATCACTCATCGACCTACGATTGATCCAACGGGCAACGATGACCAGATCGTGCTCCGGATCTACGTAAACCATATTGGTGCCTGCACCGATATGAGCAAAAGCCGTTTCTGGTGCGGATGCGATGTATTCCTTGTCCGTATTGACAAACCAATTCATGAAACCATAGGTCTTGCGAGCCTTAGTTGGCGTTAGCGCTTGCGTTACCCACTCTTCAGATAAGATTTGCTGATCTTCCCATTTTCCTCTTCTCAAAGTTAGATACCCAAATCGCGCTTGATCTCTGGCACTAATCATCATGCCTCCACCCCAGTGCCCACCGCCACTAACCACTTGCATAGCTACACCGTCCATGAGTATCCAAGAGTTTTCGTAGCCATGCCAGCGCCAAGTTTGCGAGGCGCCAATGGGATCCATGACATATTGCTTCAATACCTGCGGTAAGGGACGACGCCAGATATTGGTGGCCGCCAAAGCCAGGACATTTACTCTTACATCATTGTACTTGTAGTGAGTCCCTGGTTCGTGACGCTCTCGTCGAATCCAGGTTTGTGGTTCTCTATTGGGTCGGTCCGCCCAATCCGGCTTCCCCCATAAAGTCCCTTCCCAGTCACTGGTTTGTCTCAATAAATGATTCCAGCTTATTTTTCTATTGTGTGGGGTATCAAAGGGCTCGTAAATCTTGGGTTGCCCGAAGTAATCCGCCTTATTACTCCCAGCAGATGGCCCAATAATAGAGACGGGAGCCATATAATCGTGTACCTTATCGTCTAAGGAATGTATTAAACCTCGATCAAACGCCACCCCAACGGTACTGGACAAAAAACTTTTGGAAACACTGAAAGTCATATCCACCCGCTTGGGTTCGCCCCACTCTGCTACGATGTAGCCATTCCGTACTACAATCCCCGTCACCTCTCCTCTTGTCTTGTGTGGTCCTACAGCATCGCCGAAGGGCTCTCGGCCAAAACCCAGATAATGAGCCTCCTCTAGATCACGTGGGGATTGACTTTCGATTTCCTTGGCAAAGGCAATAGCCTCTTGCAGTTTATTGGCATCCATCCCAACTTGCTCGGGTGTCTTCGTTTCCCACTTATCACCAGGTGCTGGATAATAGACAGAGGATTGTGCCGGTAAATTCAGGCAGGATACAATCAAACTAAAGCAAAGCAAAAACAGAAGGCGAGTATTCAACATTCTCATAGGACAGGATTGATGGTTAGCAAATTGGAAATGGAATCTTGAGGTCTGGTCAAAGGTAAAAGATTCAGCAAAACAGTCAAATTTCATGCTTCAAGTTCGCTTTGGTAATTTCCCGACAAAAGGAAATCTTAAAGTTTTCTTATCCATGCAATTTCCACACCCCATCGCTCAGTTATATGAGCAGTTTTTATATTCGTTTACTTACTCAACCCAAATCACCATATAGCAGCAGCTTTTACACTTGTTAACCAAAATCCATTTTGATCATGCCTATTGTTAAAGGACACAAAAGCTGGCTGTGGTTATTCTCTATCGCCCTCCTATTGGGATCTTGCCAAATTGATAATAGTCTTACAGATATCACTCCTCCGGAAGAGGAAGAACCAGAAGAAGAGGTGATTGCGCCCTATCCCGGCGTTGATGAAGCCCTTTGGGTATACTTTGATCGTTATGAACAGGAAGGACTTTTGAGAGGATTGGACATTAACCTACGCCAGGCAGAAGTAACCGGTGTGATCGAGGAACTCGAAGAAGATGGTGTAGCTGGCCAATGTACCTATGGTTCTCATCGATCCAATCATGTACAAATAGACCAAACTTTTTGGGATCGAGCATCTGACTTATTGCGTGAATTTGTGGTTTTCCATGAATTGGGGCACTGCGACTTGGCCAGAGATCATAGGGAAGCCACCAATCCCGATGGCACCTGCCAAAGTATCATGGCGAGTGGCACTGGTGATTGTCGTGACAACTACCGAATCAACACTCGAGAAAGCTATCTAGACGAATTATTCGATCCCAATTTTATTGGAGATCTCTTTTAAACCAAAATATATAGTTGGAGCAAGAAGAAACGACCAAGAGTGAATTCCGCTATCAATCACTTGAAAAGATTGATGCGCTCCAACATTCCAAAAAAGTTCGCGGCAGACCCTGATTTGCCGTGAACTACGCATCTTATTTATCTCAAAACGAATTTCCCTCCTCGCCCATATGGCTTAATTTTTCTTCCTATATTTGCAGGGTGAAAATTTATCCACTCATATTGTGCTGTATCATGTTCATGTCTGGTATTCGTCCTTGGGACGGTGGCAGCCTCTGTCAAGAGTTGCACACGCAACAGGAACATGCACAGGAGGAGGAATCTTGTCACAAATCAGCGAAAAAGGATAAATGCTGTAAGCCTCCCACGCATTCCGAAGAATCACCAACAGAAGAAGACCCCTGTGCAGATGGATGCCATTGCTTTTGTTGTGTATCCATTATTCTTCCAACACTGGAGACACCAGCTTTAATTATCCCTCAAAAGAAGCCTCAATTGCAGGCATGGGTTGTAAGCCCATACACCCACGATTTTACTCACCTCATCTGGCATCCGCCACAACTCGGATAAGTACACTCAAATTTGTTCCTATCAAATCATTGTACTGCTATCGATGGGCTCTCCTTTAACAGGAAGTAGCTACTGCATGATTACATTTTCAGGACCTGGGAAGCTTATTGAGCTTAGCTACCCATCGCCAGCGCCTGGAAATTTAGATTACGCCTGCAATCGGTAGCATAAAATCTATGCTTAGATGAGAAATATCATATCCGTAAGCTGTCTGATGCTGCTTTGCTTTGTAGCGCAGGTAGGTCTTGGCCAGAGAGATACCTCTAGTGTGTTCGTAGATGGTATATGTGGAATGTGTGAAGAGCGCATTGAGACAGCAGCTTCAAAAGTAAAAGGGGTGATCAAGGCCGATTGGGATGTAGATTCCCGCTTACTCACGCTTATTACCAAATCTAATTATAAAGCAACCCAACTCCACAAAGCGGTTAATGCAGTGGGGCATGATACCAAACAATCCAGTGCTTCGGATGAGGCCTATAATAAATTGCACAAATGCTGTAAATATCGAGATCCGAAGCAATTAGAAGCACATCGGGATGAGGGGAAACTGGTTTCCTTCTTTGTGGATGGCCTTTGTGGGATGTGCAAGACGCGAATCGAAACTGCAGTGAAAAAAGTCGAAGGGGTTGATGCTGCCCAGTGGGATGTAGATTCCCGTATGCTAACACTCTTTTCCAGTCAAGTTGAACTGGACGAAGCTTTAGTCCACCAAGCCGTAGCTGCGGCAGGCCATGATACTAAGGAAGTAAGGGCAAGTGATAAAGCTTATGACCAACTACATGGGTGCTGTAAGTATCGAGACCCCAATCAAATTGCTGCCCATGGAAAGCAGAAGAACGAACTCGAATTCTTCGTGGATGGGCTATGTGAAATGTGTGAAAAACGCATTGAAACAGCAGTGACCAAGGTAGCAGGAGTCAAATCTGCCGAATGGGATGTAGATACGCGCATGCTGTCTGTTTCCTTGGGTAAAAAGGGCGTGAAAGAAGAAGCCTTACATGCCGCAGTGGCTGCGGCGGGGCATGACACAAAGAAAGTGAAAGCAAGTGAGGAAGCCTATGCAAAGTTACATGCTTGCTGCAAGTATCGCGATCCTGAGCAAATTGCCGCCCACCGAAAAACAGTGGGTGAGCTCGAGTTCTTTGTAGATGGTATTTGCGGTATGTGTGAAGACCGAATAGAAACTGCAGTGCAAGCCTTGGATGGTGTGGAAAAGGCAGACTGGAATGTGGATACTCGTATGCTCTCCGTTGCCCTTTCCGGAAGAGATATTGACGAAGGCCTTCTGCATCAAGCTGTAGCGGCAGTTGGACATGACACCAAACAGCTCAGGGCCAGTGATGCCGCTTATGACAAGCTGCACGACTGCTGTAAATACAGAGATGCTTCCGTCGTAGCAAAACATCAACCCAAAGATATTTTTGAGGCTGCGCCGGGAAGCCTCAGTGGAAATATTCTAGTGGAGGAAAATGGGAAAGCCGTCCCCTTGCCAGGCGTCAACATTTATTGGTTGGATGCTAAGCCAGCTGCTGTCACTGATAAGGAAGGAAAGTTCAGTTTGAAACGCCCCGATGGCGCTAATCAGGTGGTTGTAAGCTACGTGGGGTATTATACAGACACCATTACAGTTACCAAAGAAACCTCTGTTAAAGTTACCCTAACTCCTGGTACCACCTTGGAAGCTGTTGAAGTCACCTACAAACGAAAAGCGATAGAAGTATCCTTTGTAGAGCCCATTCTGATCCAGCAGATCGGCCGCAAGGAACTACTGAAAGCAGCTTGCTGTAATCTGGCAGAGAGCTTTGAAACTAATCCGGCCGTTGATGTATCATTTACCGATGCGGTTACCGGAGCCCGCCAAATCGAAATGCTAGGGCTAGCAGGGCCGTATACCCAGATCACTAGAGAGAATCTGCCCGATGTACGCGGCTTGGCCTCTATTTATGGATTGGTGTACATCCCCGGTCCTTGGGTCGAAGGGATTCAATTGGCAAAAGGTCCAGGCTCTGTCATCAATGGCTTTGAGAGCATGACCGGACAGATCAATGTTGAATTAAAAAAGCCTGAAGAAGGCGAACGAGCTTACTTTAACCTCTACGGTAATGAAGGAGGTCGTTTGGAAGCTAATGCCAACGCCCGTTTGGAGGTAGGCAACAACTGGTACACTAGTTTTTTGGTCCATGGCAACTCTCAGTCTCGCCAAAATGATCGGAATGAGGATGGCTTCCTTGATATGCCCACGGGTACGGAATGGACAGCTGTAAATCGCTGGAAATACAGGGGAGATAATGGATGGAATAGCCAATTCGGAATCAAAGTCACCCACTTCAACAAGACCAGTGGCCAGCTAGACTTTGACAAAGAGGCCAGCCAAAACATCGCCTGGGGGGCTCGGATGCAAACCCGCCGTCTGGAAGGATGGGCTAAAATCGGTAGGGTTTTCCAAAATCGTCCCGATGCCAGTATTGGTTTTCAACTTAATGGTTCCTTGCACAATCAAGATGCGTCCTTTGGCACTACTCGTTACGATGCAGATCAGCAATCCTTCTATGCCAATCTCATTTATACAGAAACGCTGGGTGATCCCGCACATAAGCTAAATTCAGGCTTGAGTCTACAGGCGGATAAATTTGAAGAATGGCTAGCGGAAGGCTTCTTCGAAAGAAATGAGGTGGTGCCCGGGGCGTTCGTGGAGTACACCTATCTGCCGAACGATAATTTCACGGCTGTACTTGGACTGCGAGCCGATCATCACAATCAATTTGGTTTCTTTTTAACCCCTCGTTTGCATCTGCGCTATGCCGCGAATGAGCAAAGTATCTTCCGCCTTTCCGCAGGGCAAGGCAGAAGGACTGCCAGCATCATTGCCGAAAATTTAGGTATGTTGGCCTCTGCACGTTCTTTTGTATTGCAAAGTGATGGTAGAGATACACCCTACGGCCTTAACCAGGAAGTAGCTTGGAATTTTGGTCTGAATTGGCGCCAAACCGTAATTATCCAAAACCGAGAATTGATCATCACTTTGGATGGCTACCATACTCGCTTTGATCAGCAAGTGGTAGTCGATTACGATGCCACTCCACGAGCCGTTCGCTTCTATAACTTAGATGGAAAGTCCTTCTCGAATACCTTTCAAGCCCAGATCGATTATGCGGTACTGAGCAATTTGGACTTGCGAATAGCTTATCGTTTCAATGATGTACAGGCAGATTATCAGCAAGGGAGATTAGAGCGACCTTTCGTAGCGCGCCATAGAGCATTTGCTAATTTCGGCTACCAGGTGGGAGAGGAATGGGACTTTGATCTAACCTTCAACTGGCAAGGAGCAAAACGCATACCCTCGACTGCAGCCAATCCAGCCGAGCTTCAAGTGGCCGACCGTTCACCAGATTTTTTGATGACCAATGCACAAGTCAGCAAAACTTTTGGGGAACGCTTTCGTGTCTACGTGGGAGGTGAGAACCTGTTCAACTTCGTCCAATCCAATCCGATATTGGGAGCCAATGATCCGTTTGGGGATTACTTTGATAGCACTCTGGTTTGGGGGCCGATCTTTGGTAGAATGATATACGCAGGAGTGCACTATACCATAGAATAGTACATAGAGAGGGGAAAGGAATACGGATCTGATCGGGCTATACAATGGTTCGACGCATCCGTATTCCTCCTCCCTAGTACATGAATTACTAGATGAGTTTGGCCTTTTGATCGAAAACCATCAGTCAGCCCTCCGCTTACTGATCAAAAATCCTACATTTATCCTCCATCTAAGTAAACTGCCAAATTCAAGACTCTAAGATGACCCTAGAGCAGCATACCATCAGTACGGAACTTGAGGCTTATATCGAAGCCATTTTTCACTTTAAGGGCTTCCAGCCCGACCATTCTATTGAGCGGGTAGTCCCCACAGGACATATCTTTCTGATCTTCGAATTGGATGGAATTCCTCGGAATACTTTTGACAATGAGACCTTGATCCCTCAATCAACCTACACCGAGGCATGGATTTCTGGTATGCACAAGCGCTACATCTCCATCTCCGCTCACCAGGACTCGGAGATGTTCGTCATTCAATTCAAGCCGACTGGAGCCCATCCCTTCCTACATATTCCTATCCATGAGCTAAATGGAAAAGTCATTGCAGCTGAGGAAGTAGTCGGTCCTTCCATAAAGAAGCTCCGTCAGGCCATAGTGAATGGGGAGAATAATGCCGCTAAGTTTCAAGCCGCTGAGCAATGGCTAAACCAGCGCTATAAGAACGACCTGACTCCTCCGCCAGCAATTCTAGAACTGGTAGATCGACTAAAGAAAGCTCCAGCCTTGACTGCATCAGAGCTTACAGCACTGATCCAATCCTATCCCTATTCCCAGAAGCACTTGATCAACCAGTTCAAAAAATACCTGGGACTTACTCCCAAATACTTTCAACGAATTTTCCGATTCAATGAGATACTGGCCAAGATCTATCAAAAACAAACGCTATCCTGGACTCAAATCTCCTACGATTGTGGTTACACCGATCAATCTCATTTTATCAAGGAGTTTCGGCACTTCTCAGGCTTCAATCCACAAGAGTTTTTGGATCAAAACTTTAGTGATGAGGAACCGAATTTTTTCCCTTTAGATCGCGAAGGTTAATTTTTTACAATACAAAATGTTCGCATATCGCTAATATTGTGTCATCATTTCATTAACACAATTATTATGGATCTTGCAACTGCCTTTTCGAGTATTAATTGGTTATCCGTTATTGTTGCCGCTGTCTCCGCCTTCTTCATCGGAGGAATTTGGTACGGTCCGCTCTTTGGGAGGGCTTGGATGAAAGCATTTAACTTTACTGAAGAAGATCTCAAGCAAAGAAGTATCGGAAAAACCTTTGGTCTTTCCTTACTGCTATCTCTATTCGCTGCCTTTAACCTGGAAATGTTCATTGGATCAGAAGCGACCATGGGTTTCGGGACGATGGCTGGCTTCTTAGCGGGTATTGGCTGGGTGGCTACCTTTCTAGGAATACTTTATTTATTTGAGATGAAAAGCCTGGCAGCATTTTTGATCAATGCAGGATATTGCGTTGTCGCACTAACAACAATGGGCGCTATTTTAGGCGCCTGGTAACACCAGACAATAAACAATCAAAAAACAATGGAAAAAGGTTTATTAGAAAAAACAGGAAAGTCCCTGGCGGAATGGAAGAAGATCGTTAAAGCTACCTCCCTAGAGAAGCATGGCGAAATCATGAAATACCTCAAAAGTGAACATGGACTAACGCATGGATTTGCCAACTTTGTCACCTTGAAGTACCGAGAAGCGGATGCGGGCTCTCACGATGCTACGGATTTAGTCAATGCCCAATACTCAAAAGGGAAAGAAGTTCTTTTCCCCATTTACGAGAAACTAAAGGCTGCTATTAGCGCCTTCGGCGATGATATTGAATTTGTTCCTAAAAAGGCCAATGTAAGCGTAAGAAGGAAAAAACAATTTGCCCTCATTCAACCCTCCACCAAAACACGCATGGATTTGGGCTTGAAGATTAAAGGTAAAGATCCAGCAGGTCGCTTGGAAACATCAGGTCCTTTCGGCAGCATGTGTACCCACCGCGTAAAACTAAGTGAAGCTGGAGAGGTAGACGGTGAGCTATTGGCCTGGCTGAAAGAAGCTTATGAGATGGCTGGCTAAGCGGTCATTTTTACTTACTTTAAGGGGAGTAAAGGTCTGTCCATGAAACCTAAGTTCCTCTATTTTTCTGTACTACTTCTGGTATTATCCAATTGCAAAACCAATAAAGTTCCGCAAACAAGCTGGCTATCCGCTGAGCAGCTGGCTCAGTATAAATTCTATCCCGAACTGATCAGCACCGGAGCCTTGGAGCAAAACTACCTAAGCTTTACCCAAGATGAAAGGGTTGTTTTTTGGACGGCCGGTAATGACTGGGAAAAACAACTCCCTTTTTTGGCTAAGAAGGTCAACGGACGTTTTACCAAGGCCCAACGGATAGTTGAACTGGATACGATCTATAATGGAGCTATTTCCCCTTCCGGCCGGCGTATTCTATATACGGTACGACAAGGAGAGGAAACCAGTACCTGGCTAAGTCAACAGAGCGAAGGCCAATGGCTCCCCGGTGTTAATCTCACAGATCAATCCGGCATTAAAGCAGGATATTTCCAATGGTATACGGAAAAGGAATTATACTTGTATACCCCCGAAAATGAGGGAGACTTGGCCATGGGTAGGTTCGTTGGTGAACAATTGGAGATTGAACCTTTACCCACACCGATTAATACTGCCAGGGGTACTGAATTCAGTCCCTTTATGGGCCCAAAGAAGCAATTCCTCATTTTTACCAGATACCTGGAGGGGGAACCGGCTCAACAGGGATTCTTTTACAGCCACAATGAGGGTAGTGAAAGTGAACCGAAATGGACTCCTCCGCAAAAGATAGAGGCACTCCCCTATGGGTGGGGAGCCTCTCTGAGTAGGGATGGTCGTACCTTCTACTTCACGGACGGGCTAGATATTTTTGCTATTCCGTTCTCCAGTTTATCCTTGAAGCGGACACCTTAAACTTGTATAGGCTATGACTGCAGATCGTAAGGAGAAAACCAATCGAGTGGTATTTGCGCTGAACAGCTTTCTGTTCATCCTGGGAGCCATCGATCCCTTGAGTCAGGGCAAGATCCTATTTGGCGGAATTCAGCTACTTGCGGGAATCTCGAACTTTGTCTTTCTACTTTCCTTGAGAAAAGGAAAGCCCAATTTGTGGCTGAATCGTTTGGTTCTGCTGATGAACGTCATAGTAGCCATAGCGATTGGCTTTGATCAAATAGCAGCGGGCAAACAATATATCCAATACGCCTGGTTCTTTGCTGCCTTTGCGTCCTTAGTTGCCCTTTTCATACAAGTACGAAAAGAGAAAACAGCTGCTGCATCTGCCTAAGAAATTGAGCCGCTTTTCTGTACCTTTAGCTTTAATTCTCTTAGAAGCTGTTTGAATTTGGCTTTTGGAATTTGT
>CAJXPD010000012.1 GCA_913057785.1 uncultured Lewinella sp.
CGTCCAAAATACCTGGCAACCATCCTGAGGCAAGTTGCCCCGCAGTCCATGGCGTCGAGTTGCTGATAAAATGGAAAATTGTTTGGCATATAGTTAGATCCTGCTGTTGATATTAGACAATGAAAATAAGATGTTACAAGCTAATTTTTATAATTTGTTGCCAGTTTTTTAAGCTTGTCCCTTTTCGGGAAAACAATGTTTGAAGGGCCTAATCCTGGTACACTGGCCCTACTTAAGCTTCGAGATTGTCAGATTGTTTCAAGGTTTTGCATACTTACAGATCGTAAATTACTGATGTACAATACCTTTGTTTCTTTAATTAGTGTTATTCAGAAACCTGCGGATATTAAGGGTTTGCCGGTGTTTTTGGAAAAAGTTCATGATTTAATGACCGCTAACTTTTCCGACTACGAGGTCATTTTAATCAATAATCTGCCAGCTTATAATCTAGGAGATGAGCTTAACCATTTGGAGAAAGTCTATAAAAATCAGGTTTTTATACTTAATCTTTCTACTTCAATTAACAAAAATCACGCCATAATTGCTGGCCTAGATCGGTCAAACGGGGACTATACTGTTGTCTTCGAACTCGAATTCGCCGATAACCCTGATTTGATCCTACAACTCTTTCAGAAAACGCAAGAAAACTATGATATCGTATATCTGCGAGGCACTGGCCCCAAAGTAAGCATACGTTATCAGGTATTTTATCGAATTTTCTACTTTCTACTCCGAAATTATTCCTCCCTTAAGATCGATGCCAGAGCCTACACCACCAGGATCATCTCTCGGCGCGCCTTGAACTCTCTACTCAAACTGCGAGAGAACCTGCGCTACATGAAAGCCCTCTACTCTATTGTAGGGTACAACACCTCGTATCTGGAAACCACTGTCGGTCGGCCAATTGAAGCTGAAGAGGGTTTCTCGGAACGCTTCAAAACGTCACTAATCGCCATAACTTCCTTCACCACCTTCCTTAACTCCCTCATGCTGTGGCTCTTTATCCTATCTCTGGCCTTCCTGATTGGCGTGGTGGTCAATGCCTTGGTATTCAAGTTCTCTGGAGCAGATCTCTTTGGTAATACCCAAGAAGCTCCTCCTGGTTGGACCTTCCTGGTCATTCTAATCTCCATCTTCTTTGCCGTTACCTGTCTCAACCTCTACATCATGTCCATCTATTTGGCCAATATCTACCACGAGATTAAGAAACGACCATTGTATATCATTGAATCGATTCAACGCCCCTAATAAGCCTATCGGCGGCTACCATCTACAAATTGAATCACCTTAGCTTGAGGGTATTCATTGGATAATAGTGCATCAACATATAATTGTGCATCCGATTGGTTTTTGAAATGCCCAATCAAATAGGAATACTCCGTATCTGAACGTTTTTCCAAATAGATATTTTTGTATTGACTAAATAGCTTGTGATCCATCGTAAGGTATTCAGCAGTGGCTAGAATTTCGATGCGATAGCCTTGATAATCAGACTCGATCGTCATGAATTCCTGCTCTTCTGTCGCCGTATTCGTTTCTGCGGTACTTTCTGGGGCCTTGCTTTCAGCGACGGCAGGCTTTGTCTCCAAACTTGCCTTCACCACTTGCCCTTTAGGGGTAGTATCCACTAAAGTCGTTTCTTCCCGTTTAGCCGGTTTCCTGCCCGGTACCGAAACAATTTCTCCCTGCAATACTTCCTGCAAGAGTGCTGCCTCTTGTTCCTTTCGGATAATATCCGCTAGGCTCAGGCGCTCAATGGGATCACTGTCAGCATAACCGATAATCTTTAGTTCTGTTCTACGGTTGGCCTGATGCTCTTTATCGTCACATTCTACATCATCCGCACAGTGATTCACCAATTGGCTTTCTCCGTACCCTTTTGCCGATAGTCTTTCGTACTCAATTCCTCCATTCTTGGCAATATATTCCACGGCAGCGTCCGCTCTTGCCTGTGATAATTTTCGGTTATCTCTTTTTTGACCACGGGAATCCGTATGAGATCCTAACTCGATAAGCAATACCGGGTTATCCTTTAACAAGGTAATCACCTTATCTAGTTCCAAAGCGGCATCTGCGCGAATTTCATCACTATTGTAATCGTAATAAATGTTTTCCAATGCAATCACTTTGTCCAAGCTTGCTTTTTCTAATTCTAAATTTGCCAATAAAGTACCCATAGCAAATCCCTCCGTAAGATTATCCGATACGCCTGGGCCAGGGCCAATATCTTGAACGCCATCAATGCACACTATGCAACCCTTTACATCCACGTAGGCTTCAATGCGTTTATTAAAGTAACCTTCCTTCCTAATCAAAAATGTATAGTGATTACCTCTTTGAAGAGTGTACTTGAATTCTGGGCTAGGATATATCGGCATATCCAGTTCTTGTTCTCGGTTCGTATTATTATAGACCTCAATGTGCGTATCAGTAATGGAAATAGCCGAGTCGGCTCTAGTCCTTGTTTCAGCTAAGGTCAATTCCAGTAAATAACCTGGGCGTCTTTTTAGCTTAATTTTGGGAAAGACCTTTTTACCTGGTGCTACATCATGCGTTGATTCTACCAACTCAGCCGGAAAGAAGAGATTCTTACTGGCACGAATCAAAAGATCCTTATTAGCTGGCACTTCACAAGTAAAGAAGCCTTCCGTATTCGTGTATGCCTCGGCTATAATGGATTCTGTAACCTGATCGATTACCTTGACTTGAACCTCGTTTAGGTATCCGCGGTTGTCATCTTCGAAGACGTAGCCTTCTAAAATTACGTTCTGTCCTGTTGACAAAATTGGGCAACTCATCACCAGTAGAATGGCAAAAAATAATGGGCGTTTCATGTAGTGTTGATCGTATTTGTTTGTATAATGACGAAATTTTTTTTCATTGTCACCTCCTAGAGCGCTCCGTTGATCGCTCTTTGCTCAATAAACCATAATAGAATACATGAGCTTAAGAATCGTTTTCATGGGCACCCCCGAATTTGCGGTACCCTCTTTGGCAATTTTACTGGAAAATGGCTACGATGTTGCAGGAGTAGTGACTGCAACCGATAAATATGGTGGAAGAGGTAACAAAGTCCTACTGGAATCCGCGGTAAAGAAATATGCTGTTGAAAAGGGAATAAAGGTACTACAGCCCACTAAACTCCGAGATCCTGCCTTCTTGGAAGATCTCGCTGCCCTCAAAGCAGATTTACAAATTGTGGTGGCCTTTCGGATGCTTCCGGAGGTAGTTTGGGATATGCCGAACAAAGGGACCTTTAATCTGCATGGATCACTCTTACCTAAATACAGAGGAGCTGCTCCAATCAACTGGGCAGTTATTCGTGGGGAGGAAACAACCGGAGTAACGACTTTCTTCATTCGACATAAGATCGATACAGGGGATATCATCTTACAGCGGGAAATGCCGATCGGACCCGACGATACCGCTGGAGATGTGCATGATCGGATGATGGAATTGGGCGCGGAGGCAGTGTTGGAAACAGTACAAATGATTGAAAAGGATCAAGTGGAACTACAAGTACAAGATCATCAAGCTGCCACCAAAGCACCAAAACTCTTCAAGGAAACTTGTGAGATCGATTTCAACAAAACCAGCGAAGAAGTACATAATTTCATCAGGGGTTTAAGTCCATATCCAGCGGCTTGGACGACCTTAGATGGCAAGCAATTGAAGATTTTGAGAAGCGAAGTTGTCATGACTATGGAAATGCCTTCTACTCCCCCAGGCACTTTCTCTTCTGACAATAAAAGCTACATTCAAGTAAGTACTGCAAATGGGTACATTAACCTTCTGGAGTTGCAGTTGCAAGGAAGAAAACGAATGAAGGTGAAAGATTTCTTGAATGGATATACCTTTGAATAAGCTTATTTGCTACTTTCAGCATGTCTAATACCTGATTAAGTCCGTAGACATTTCCAAGCAAAACTGTTTCGAGCATGAAATTAAGTAGAAAAGGATTCTTTAAAGGGCTGGCATTGGGAACCATCTCTCTGCCTCTTTTCTTGCGATCCCTAATGAGTGAGAATATTGCCCAAAATCAACAAGGAGGGCCGAACGTAATTAGTGGCAAACAGTACAACTGGAAAATGGTAACCACTTGGCCGCCGAACTTTCCGATTCTGGGCGAGGCATGCCAACATTATGCCGATCTTGTCAAGGAAATGTCTGGCGGAAGGATCAATATCCAAGTCTTCGGAGGAGGAGAATTGGTGCCGCCTTTAGAGACTTTTGATACCGTAAGGAATGGAGGAGCGGAAATGGGACATGGTGCCGCTTACTATTGGGCGGGCAAGATTCCCGCTGGACAGTTCTTTGGATCTGTGCCCTTTGGGATGAATGCCCAGCAATTGACGGCTTGGATACTGACCGGAGGTGGAATGGAAATGTGGGAAGATTTGTACAAGGACTTTAATCTAGTCCCTATACTCGCGGGAAATACTGGCGTACAAATGGGTGGATGGTTTAATCGCGAGATTAATAGCATTGAAGATCTAAAGGGCTTAAAGATGAGGATTCCCGGGCTTGGGGGTAAAGTCTTGGAGAAAGCTGGAGGAGCACCGGTCTTGTTGGCAGGTAGCGAAATCTATACTGGCTTAGAACGCGGTGTGATTGACGCTACAGAATGGATTGGGCCTTTCCACGACTCAAAAATGGGGTTTCCGGAAATTGCAAAGTATTACTACTCTCCAGGTTGGCATGAAATGGGCACTGCCTTGGAGCTTATTGTCAATAAAGAAAAGTTTGAAAGCTTGCCTTTTGACCTCCAAGCTATTCTTCGCACTGCTTCTCTCCGGATCAGTACTTGGGTTTTGAGCGAGATGGAAACTAAAAACGCGGAAGTCCTAGCCAGCCTAATGGATCAAGGAGTAGATATCCGCCCATTTCCACAAGAAGTAATTGATCAGTTGAGAATCTATACCAATGAAGTAATCGAAGAAGTTACGGCCAATGATCCCATAGCAGCTAAAGTATACGCTTCTTATGATGCTTACCGAAAGAGAGCAGCAGCTTGGTCCGAATGGACAGAGAAGCTGTTCTACACCAAAATTCAAAGCTAGTCGCCTACAGAGAAAACTGTAGCAGGCTGATGATCTCAGGAAACAAGATCACTAAGCCTAAGAACACCAACTGAATCACCACAAAAGGAATTATGCCTCGGTATAAATGCTGTGTGGTGACGGTAGGTGGTGCTACTCCCTTCAGATAGAAAAGAGAGAAGCCGAAAGGAGGAGATAGAAAAGAGGTTTGCAGATTTAGGGCCAGTAAGATTCCAATCCAAATCAAATCGATTTCCAGCTCTAGGAAAATCGGTGCTACCACTGGCACAATGATGAAAATAATCTCGATAAAGTCGATAAAGAAGCCGGCCACAAATACCACGATCATCACTAACAGCAGAAATCCCATCGCTGGAAGATCCGCTTCTCTGATCAAATTCACCAAATATTCATCCCCGTGCATTTCCCTGAAAACAAAAGTAAAGGTAGTTGCTCCCAATAGGATGATAAACACCATACTGGTCAGGTGAGTAGTTTCTGTCAGTACCGACTTTAACACCTCAAGATTAAACTTCCCTTGGAAAATGGTCAACAGGGTCGCTCCTAAGGCACCTACTGCCGCTGCTTCAGTGGGCGTAGCAATACCCGTAAATATGGAGCCCAAAACGGAAATAATGAGCAGAAAGGGAAGAACAAAGGCCTTAATAACCTTTGCGGCAAAGTCCTTATCCTTGAACGCCTGAATTTCTTCTAGGGGTATACTTGGTGCCGATTCTGGGTGAATCCTAGCCTTAATCATGATATACAGAATATAGCATACTACCAGTAAGACACCGGGAAGAAAAGCTGCCGCAAATAGCTTCCCAACAGAGACATTTAAGACACTAGCTAGGAGCACCAGCACCACAGATGGTGGAATAATCTGTCCTAGTGTACCGGAAGCAGCAATAGTACCTGTGGCCAGTTCGGGGCTATAGCCTCTTTTCAACATAGTGGGCAAACTGATCAAACCCATGGTGATCACCGTAGCCCCCACTATTCCGGTGGAGGCTGCTAAAAGGGCCCCAACTATCACCACAGAGATAGCTAAACCGCCCTTAATTCTCCCCAATAAAATGGCCATCGTTTCCAACAGACTTTCCGCTAATCCGGACTTCTCCAGCATGATCCCCATAAAAATAAACAGTGGAACAGCTATCAATACATAATTTGTCATTACCCCCATGATCCTGGGAGGCAGTGTACTAAAACTACCTGCGTCCAAAAAACAAAGGGCATAGATCATGGAAATCCCACCTAAGGTAAAAGCCACTGGGTATCCGTAGAGGATTAGGACAAATATGCTGACGAAAAGAATAATCGCTAATATCTCCATGCTTATTCTGGCTTAGAGGTTTCCGGTGAACGCCATTGTTGGTAAGCCTTCAAGGCCTCCCCTATAGCTTGTAATAAGAGTAGTATAATCCCAAATGTGATGGCAAACTTAATGATATACCTGGCCGGCAAACCACCAGGGTCAGGCGAAGTCTCCCGAATATTGAAGGAGGTCATCCCATAATTGAATGAATAAATGATGATCACTACGCACCAGGGAATCAGAAAAATGCTGTTCCCAATAAGATTAACCAAGGCTTTATCCCTTTGGGAAAATTTCGCATAGAACAAATCCACTCTAACATGTCTATCATGTTTAAAGGCAAACGATGCTCCAAGCAAAAATATCAATGAAAAGAGGTGCCATTCCAATTCCATGATCCAAGCTGAAGTATCGCTTAAAATGTAGCGAGTGACCACATCAAAACATACAAGAATGACTAGCAAGAGGGTAAGCCAGGAAGTCCCCTTTCCTATTCGTTCGCTGAGCTGATCAATACCATCAATTATTTTCTGCATGCCCCACAAGTATTTTGTGAATGGACAGGAAAAATACAAAACCTAGCGAGCTTCTCTAATTTGGGGTAGAAAAAATAAAGGATATGGGATAAAGGTCAAAACAAATAATCATTCCAGGCAAAAAATAAGGGTGGTACCGACAGCATCTCGGCACCACCCTTATAATCGAAGCACTTTCTATTTATGCCCGATCTAAGCGGTGTAGTTTTAAAGTTTCGATAATCTTAATCAGCTTCTCAGCATAACGCTTATCGGTAGCGTAGCCCGCCTTTTTCAAACCATGTGCCCACTTTTTATAATCTGTCTTCTTAAGCTTCAACAAATGCTTGTAGCGCTTGGAAGTTAGCAAGCGGGAATGTTCTCGATAGCTCTCCCAAGAGGAGTTGAATACCCTAAACATATCATATACATCATCGTCTGTGTAATTTCTGCAGGTGCAGCCTTTACATTTTGATCTACACTTAATTCCGAAGTGATTATTGGATTCTGTAGACAGTCGGCTATCGCCGGCATTCGATTCTAGCAAACCTTGAGCAAGGGTAATACTGGCAGGAATCCCGAACTGCTGCATTTCTTTCAAAGCCACCTCCTTGTACTGATTGATGTAATTGTAGACATGTTGTTTCTTAGCTCTGACAATATCAGGATCAATATTCTTACGTTTGGCGTAATCAGGACTCAAAATGAAAGTTAGATTGGCAAAGGTATTTCCTCGGTTATCCTTAGGCTTAGGTTTTTCAGTTTTGACAGGTGCATGATAGGAAGTCGGTACCGCAACGGCACTCGCTGCATTAGCATTTGGTGCGATAGATTGACTTGCAATTGGACGCTCACTGGCATCTTGCATATTAAATTGAATCGAAATATCCCTGCTGAATAAAAGGTGTAATATCAAGGCCAAACACATTAATTGAAACCAGTTCTTAAAAATCCAAGTAAGAGAAGAAGGAGAAGAGGAATCTTCTTGCATTTGATAAGTATGGTAAAGTGTATTCATTACATCAAATTGTTTTTACAATAAACAAATTTAAACATTTTGTTTTAAATTTCAAAAAAGAAACTTATTGTTTTTTTTATAGCTATATAATCCCTTACTTGCGGGGCAATTTTGGAAGATTCTGGACGGCAATTACTATTTTTATTGCCTTGAAAACTAAAGTAGTTAACCACCTAAGAGGGGAAAGAAGGAGACACAGCAGAAAAGTATCTCATTTTTTCATACAAAGCCTATTTTAAACTAGAGATCGTGGCTATATTCCTACGATAATCAGTTCTATTGGAAGAGAAAATAGTACACCTAGTTGTAGGATTTGCAAGACCCTCATTCCTAAATAAAATGGCCAATAATTGTTTTACTTAGTGTATTTTTTACACTACCTTTGCAGGGCCTGAAATGCATTTCAGATGATATTGATTGCTGACAGTGGATCTACCAAAACAGATTGGAAGCTTGTCAAACCAAACCAAACTAAGAGCGTCACAACCATAGGCTTCAACCCCGTTTATCACTCGGTTTCCCGGATTTCTGGTGAAATGTCGAAGGCCTTCGTGGATGAAGTAGAAAACAGTAAGGTAAAGTCCGTATACTTCTATGGTTCTGGCTGTCAAGAGACATCTCGTCAGTTAATAGTGAGCACTGCCTTAGCCAAGGTTTTTCCCAATGCAAACATACAGGTACAGCACGATTTGATGGCAGCCGCTCGGGCTACTTGCGGACATCAAGCGGGCATCGTTTGTATTCTGGGTACAGGCTCTAATTCTTGTCAATTTAATGGGCAAGAAATTTCCGATCAGGTCACCAATCTAGGCTACATGCTGGGGGATGAAGGAAGTGGGATCTATCTCGGCCGATTGTTATTGAGTGCCTTCTTTTACCGAGAACTACCTCCTATCCTAACTGAGGCCCTAAGTGAATGGATTCCCGGCGGAAGAGCTGAAGTCCTTGACAAAGTGTATGGTAGTGAAGCCCCACAGGCCTACATTGCCTCCTTTACCAAATTTCTTTTTGAGCATAAAGATCACCACCACATAAGACAGATCTTGGAACAAGGTCTCTCAGATTTTGTACGCCGACACATCATGAAGTATGAAGGTCACCAACAGCTACCCATCCATTTTATTGGGTCAGTTGCTTTCTACTTTCAGGATGTTCTAAATGCAATCTTAACCAGCCAAGGGATGCAGGCTGGACATTTTCTCAGGCATCCCATCAACCATTTGGTTGAATTTCATTTGGAAAACGAACAAAAATTGGCAGATAAATGAGCAATGAAATTAAAAGGATAGCAGTCTTTACCTCGGGTGGTGATGCTCCGGGTATGAATGCAGCTGTAAGAGCTGTGGTAAGGACCGCTGCATTCAACGATTTGCACGTTTACGGGATAGCACGTGGCTACGAAGGCATGATTGACGGGGACTTGAAACGTTTAGAGGTCCGAGATGTAGGAAATATCATGCACAGAGGTGGTACGGTTTTGAAAACTGCGCGAAGCAAGCGCTTCATGACTCCAGAAGGGCGTAAGCAGGCTTATGAATCTCTTCTTGCTTTTGATATAGACGCCTGCGTGGCCATCGGCGGAAATGGTACCTTCACCGGAGCAGAAGTTTTTACAACAGAATATGATATTCCGATTATTGGAGTGCCGGGTACGATCGATAATGACCTTTATGGAACGGATGCAACGATTGGCTTCGACACCGCGATTAATACCGCTATTCAGGCAGTTGATAAAATTCGCGATACAGCAGACTCCCATAACAGACTATTCTTCGTGGAAGTAATGGGACGTAATTCCGGCTTCATTGCACTAAATACGGGAATTGGCAGTGGTGCTGGATGTATCTTGATACCGGAGGTGGATTCCAACATTGATGACCTGGTTGATTTGCTGAGAAAGGGAGCACGCAGAAAAAAACTATTCAGCGTAGTAATCGTGGCCGAGGGGAATAAGTATGGTGGCGCAGCAGAAATTGCTCAGCAGGTGCAAGAATCTTTTGATCATTACGATACCAAGGTTGCTATTATTGGTCACTTGCAGCGAGGAGGTTCCCCCTCTGCTTTAGACCGAGTGTTAGCTAGCCGATTGGGCTTTGGTGCCGTTGAGGCTATTCTTGCTGGCAAGTCCAAATGTATGGTGGGAATCATCAATAACAAGATTAAGTACACGCCATTCCAAGATGCGATCACAAAAAATAAACACCCTAATAAGGATTTGGTAAGAATGGCTGAAATTTTAGCCATTTAATCCAATATTTCGATTCTACTTCAGATAATTGTAAGGAAGACAAAAGGCTTGATAGGAATTTGAACCTATCAAGCCTTTTCATTTACCCCCACTCTCGGAAATAGTAATAGGATGGTTACTCAGGACTTTTCTCAACGGCGGTATCGTTATCCGTATTCGACGCAGTCCAAAGCATCAACAACACTACTAGTGGAATCAGGAAGTGCGGAAAACGATAAACCGTCTGAAACCACCATTGATGCATTCCAGACGCAAAGAAGTCCCAATGTACAAAAGCCCATACCCTTGCAATCGAAGTGAAGAACCCCCAGAATATGGCATATCCAAGGCCAATCATTTGCCATCTCTTCCAAGGTAGGAATAGCATAATACTCAGCACGAAATCAAGGATCCCTGCAACATTCAGAAACTGGATCGCCCCTCTTTCCTGCACAGGCAGGATATTCATCACCATTTCCTGGAAATGCACGGGCCTAGGATAATAGCCAACCGCGTATAAGCCATGACAGGTAAAGGTTAGAACAATTGCCCATTTAAGTAGTAGGACAAATCTAGTTCCGATAGAATTCTTATCAGCCAAGTACAACACCAAGAAGGGAGCTAACATTTGTAAGCTATACTCGAAGAACTGCCCAAGTGCGAAGAAGCGCTCCTTAAAATAGAGCAGAGATAGGAAAATCAGGTTGATGAAGCCGAGCCAGATAATGATCCGGCTCCATCGGCCTAATTTACGTATGAAGATCACGGCTAATCCCGCAAAAGCGTAGATCCATCCGGAAATTCGAATACTAGTTTGAATGCCTTGATCCACAGGTGTACTGGTCACATAATCTTCCCAGGACATTCCAAAGACAAATTCTACCAGGCCGCTCATCCAAACTTCATCCCAAAGTAACGTTCGGTAAGGTGCATCCCAAAAAAGGTGCTGCCAGGCACGCCCCCAAAAGACACAGACTGCAGCAAACTGTACAATCTTCCAGATGCGGGCATTTATCGGATAGGTTTTGGCCATCCAGGATTAATTGTGGTGCATCAAAAAAGCTTTGAGAAATTCATCTATTTCTCCAGATAATACGGCATCGGTCTGACTGGTCTGATGCTGAGTACGATGGTCTTTTACGCGACGATCATCCAGTACATAACTCCGGATTTGCGACCCCCATTCATTCTTCATTTTCCCTGCTTCCACCTTTTCGCGCTCTGCTCGCTGTCGCTCCAACTCTCGTTCATATAAGCGAGACTTTAGCATCTGAATAGCCTTATCTCTGTTCATATGTTGAGAACGCTCCTCTTGACACTCTACTACAATGCCACTAGGAAGGTGGCGAACCCGTACCGCCGATTCCGTCTTATTAACGTGCTGTCCCCCCGCACCACTCGATCGAAAAGTATCCCAATCCAGATCCGCCGGGTTGATTTCGATTTCAATCCGTTCATCCACCATTGGGTGAACAAAAACGGAGGCAAAAGAAGTCATTCGTTTTCCCTGAGCATTAAATGGGCTGATGCGAACTAGCCGATGCACCCCATTCTCGCCCTTCAGTAAACCATATACAAAATCTCCCTTTATTTCAATCTCCACTGATTTTATACCGGCCACGTCTCCTTCTTGATAATTCAACTGGCTCAATTTAAAACCTTTCTTCTCTCCCCACATTTTGTACATCCTAAGCAACATATCCGCCCAATCACAGGCTTCAGTTCCTCCAGCCCCCGCATTGATTTCAAGAACAGCTCCCAACTCATCCTCTGGTCGATTCAAAGTAGAACGGAACTCCAAGTCTTCAATGGCGGCAATAGCTTCTTTGTACTTGACATCCACCTCTTGCTCTGAGGCTTCCCCCTCTTTCTGGAATTCTAGCAATACCTCAGCATCCTCGATGATCGTTGCCACTGCTTCGTACTGCTTAACCCAGTTCTTGTGACTTTTGATCGTTTTCAGTACGCTTTCGGCTTTCTTAGAATCATTCCAAAAGTTGGGATCTAAAGAAATCTGTTCCTTCTCCTCTATTTCAATTAGTCGATTATCGACGTCAAAGATACCTCCTCAGGACCAAAAGGCGATCTTTCAGTTCTTTCAACTGATCTGTAGTCATATGACTTTCCTTTTCTTATTTTAAAAGTTCTACGTAAAAGATCAATTCCGCATCGGCAGGAATTACAGGTGGAGAACCGGTAGCTCCATACCCCATGTCCGAAGGCACAAACAAGAACGCCTTAGAACCCTTTGTCAACTGGGAAATTCCTTCATCCCATCCTTTGATTACTCGACCAGCTCCCAACGGGAAGTCGATTGGAGTACCTCTCGAAAAGGCATCATCAAAACGGGTACCGTCAGTCAAGGTTCCATAATACAAAACCTTCACTGGCTCTAGCAGTTCTGGCTTTTCACCATCACCCTCTTCTACTCTCCAGATCTTAAGGCCAGACTCCAAGGTCTCAATTCCTTCGATACTGCCACTAGCATAATTGGCAACCGTAGACTGCACCAAGGATTCCACCTCCGGTAAACGTTCTCTGACCACCGCAGCCTCTTTCTCAGCCGCTTCGCGCTCTTCTTGCAATTTCACCTCATACTCGGCATTCGACATGATGGAATGAACTGCAATACTATAATATAGCATGCTTTCATTTTCAAACCCAGGAGGCTTCTGTGGTAGCGTATCCAGGCTTACCATGATCGTAAGACTATCTCCTACCCCCATAGTTTCTAAGAATCCAGGAACTGGAGAATTGGGGTTAGTAGGAGAACCCTCTGGTGGAATCTGGTAGGCAGGTTCGTTGCCCGTTTCTCTACTGGAGTTAAGCACCTCTGATGCCGTTCCGGTATAGACATGAAATAAAACATAATCAGACGGTTTCCCCGCAGGATTTCCCGTCTTGGTATGATAAATGTACTGCGTGCCATCATCTAGCACCTGTACTTCCCCGGAAGAAGTTGCCCCACCGGATTCGCAAGCCGTCAACCCGAGCATGGACAAGGCAAGCAGCATAAATAAAATTCGCATAATCAAGAGTTAATTTAAACTTTATCGAAATGGCAGGATACTTTACAGACTACCTCGCCAATTGATCTTTGTAATTAGGTAGAAGTTCTTTAAACTTTCGAACGGTGGCCTTGAGCCCTTGGAAAGAGGCCCCACCGGCGGCATTCTTATGTCCGCCGCCTTTGAAGTGTTTCTGTGCAATCTGCTGTACAGAGAAATCCCCCTTAGAACGCAAGGAGATCTTTACTATTGTTGGTTGCTCCGTAATAAACGCAGCCATTTGCACATTCTTAATCTTTAGCAGTTGGTTCACTATGCCTTCCGTGTCACCTCGTTGGATATCGAAATTCGCATAATCCTCTTTGGTTAGTGTGATGATCCCGGTTTTATATTCCTCTAGGATCTCCATCCGATTATCCAAACAGTGACCAAGCAAACGAAGTTGCTTCTCTGTCATACTGTTGAAAATCTGATCTTGTAACTTATAGTCATCTACACCCAATGCCAATAATTCAGAAACAATTCTGAATAACTTTGGCGATGTACTGTACTTAAAGGATCCTGTATCTGTTAAGATTCCAGTGAAGACACATTCTCCCACCACTTTGTCAATCAGATCCTTATCCCCCAGGGCCTCAACAAAATCAAAAACCATTTCGCTGGTAGAGGAAGCGGTGGTATCTGAAAGCGTGTAGTGAGCGAAATCATCTGGATATAAATGGTGATCAATCATGATCTTGGTGCAATCCCGTTTCCTAACTAGATCGCCCACCTTATCAATCCGATCCAAGGAGTTAAAATCGAGGCAAAAAATGATATCCGCAGCCTTGACAGCTGTCTCTGTTGCCCCTGGATCGTTGTCATAAATAATGATATCTTCAGCCCCTTTTAGCCAAGCTAAAAAATCAGGGTATTCCGAAGGAGCAACGATTTGGGTAGTGTGCCCTAGTTTATTTAAATAGTGCAGCAAACCTAGGGAAGATCCAATAGCATCTCCATCGGGATTACGATGCGTCGTGATTAGAATCTGCTTAGGTTCAGCCAGCAGCGACTTTATCTCTGAAATATTGTGCATACCATCTTTTCAATCAGGGTGCGAAGTTGCAAAAATTATAAAATTAACCAAAATATTATCCGTTCTGATTGGCCACATTGTTTCACTTTCTTTACTTTTGCACCGCTTTAGAAAAAAGCATAAAATAAAAAATCTAAATACAAGCTAAAAATGGCTGGAAACAAAACATTTACAATGATTAAGCCCGACGCTGTAAAAGCTGGGCACACCGGAGCTATCTTGGCGAAGATTAATGAGGCTGGATTCAGAATTGTAGCGATGAAGAAAACCAAGCTTTCTGCAGAGAAAGCAGGTGAATTCTATGCTGTGCACAAGGAACGTCCTTTCTACGGTGAATTGGTAGAATTTATGTCTTCTGGCCCCATCGTGGCAGCGATCTTGGAAAAGGATAATGCAGTAGAAGATTTCCGTACACTAATTGGTGCAACCAATCCTGCGGAAGCAGCTCCTGGTACCATTCGTGCTTTGTATGCTAAAAGTATTGGTGAAAATGCAGTGCATGGTGCAGATTCTGATGAAAATGCAGGTATCGAAGGCAACTTCCACTTTGCAGCAACTGAAATGTTTTAATCATAAAGAAGCGCCGCATGCATTAGCTCTATCGCAGTTATAGCGATGCATGTGGCGCTCCCCATTTCCATACCTTCTCCACTTCGGGTACCTTTGCAATCTTCCAGATTCCTAAAACTGTAGCGCAAAGGTACTGATCAATCCCACCATATTTGGATTTGTAAACCGGTTGTCACTTAAACTCCTTCGGTAGTTTAAAGAAAGATCCCAGACTCCCCTTCTTCCTATTGGCCACTGATAGCTCGCCCTCGTAGCCAGATAATGCATCGGCCCATCTGTCCTATCTATGGTTTTCTCCACCTGAATTTCGGTTCCTGTATCTGAATCAATAAACTCATAAAAGATCTCATATGGCTTAAAACCTAGGGCATTATAACCTAAAGCCACAACGGGCCTTGGTGATCTTCTACGCTTGTTAGAAAAGGCATACTCTAAACCTACTGCCAGATGAGTTCTTTCTTGCCAAACCTGGACATTCTGAAATTCAAAGTTCGCGGCTGGAGGATCGACGCTTGCGATATCCACCCTATCTCCTGTTTCTTCTAGTCGATATTTAATATCAATCAATCCAAATTCACTCCAGATTGCCAATTGATTTGGCAACTGTAATTTCAGTTGAAAACTTCGATGGAATGCGTGAGGATCTATCATCCCCATGCTAGTTGGTAGCAAAACCCCTAATTGTGCCCCAACAGAGGCTCCCTGAGGACGTAGCTGCTCCCAAATGGGCGGAGGAGTATAGGTAAATCCCGATATAGGTAAGCCCTGCATACGCTCTCCTTCTAGTGAGGGAAGCTGATTGACAATCGGATCAAGCTTGACGGGCAAAGCGTCAACACCTAGATTCGCTAATTGTGGTTGTTCTTTAGCATTCGTTTTTGGTCCTAATGCTTCTCTGAGCAAATCTAGATTGTCGTTGGCAAACCCAGTCTGGAGTCCTGACGAAGTCAGCAACGAAACTGCCTCCTCCTGATCTAAGCGTTCCAGGCTCCAGCGCTGCTTTAGGCCTTGTAAATTAACAGCCATTTCAGGATTCCAAGGTTGGAGTCCTCGAGTTGGGCTTGCAGCGACAAGCTGTCTAATGATCCGGGTTTGAACAACTGTGTCTGTTTGATATATAACTTGAGTTCTCAGGATTGTATCGACCTGGGCATAGGTCTCGACAGCATCAAGAGTATTAGTTGAACCATCAGGGCGTTGCCAGATCAGCCAGGCGTTTAAAAGAATAGACAGTGGAAGTAAAGCGAGTAAAACATAGGACCACCAAGGCCATACCACTACCCTAGCCTGTGAGCGCTCGTACTCGCTAAGCGTCCCTTCCATTGCCCTCCAAGCATCTTCCTTGAAAGAAGGCTCCGGTCGATTTTCTAAATTATCCCTTATACTATCGTAAAAATCTTCCATACCGTACACTTACTTTTAAACGGATTGCCTTTGCTTGCAGTCCGATAAGGTGCTTCATCTACCTATTTTTAGATTTCTCTTATTGATCAACAATTTTCTTAGTTTTTCCTTAGCCCTCGATAGATTTGATTTCGAAGCCCCCACGCTGATGCTGAGCTTCTCTGCTATTTCATGATGTTTATATCCTTCCATAACATATAAATTGAAAACCATACGATAAGCGGGGGGAAGTTGTTGTACATAGAGCATCACATCCTCCCCTGCATGGATATCAGGTATTTCCTGGCGTTCTTCAACCAGTTTACCTATATCTTCTGTAGCAATACTTAACTGATGACGTTTGTGCTTTCGATGATAATCGATGGCTGAGTTAATCAATACCTTGCGCAGCCATCCCTTAAAAGGATAATCGGAATCGTACTGGTGAAGGCGGGTAAAAACTCGAAGGAAACCGTCATTGAGCATCTCTTGAGCTTCGGTTTCATTCTTGGCATATCGCAGACAAATATTCATACCATAGCCATAGAAGAGCTCATATAACTTGCGCTGGCTACCTCTACGACCTTCGCGGCATCCCTGTAGCAATAATTCAAGCTTTAGGTTGTCTTTGTCTGCCATATAATGGCCAGTACGGAGATGTTATAGAAAAGGGTTGCGTACAACTGCAATAAATCAGATATACGGCTATGCAGGGAATCTATTTGATCTCGATCAAAGTAACACCATCTCCTCCTAACTCAGCTTCTGGATGGCGGATATTCATTTCTACATTATAGTATTCCCTTAGTTTTTGTCTAACTACCTTGCGAAGAACTCCATTCCCCTTGCCGTGTACGATGCGGAGGTTCGTAGAATTGGCAATCAAGGCGCGATCGACGAAATCTTCAACCATTTTCATAGCTTCTTCCATTCTCATCCCTCTAATGTCGATCTTAGATTGGAACCCAGAGGTATTGGAAATCTGCCCGGTGTGTACACTTTTTGTGGACCGGATTTCCAAGGGTTCTTTGGCGAGCTGGAGATCTCGGAGCTTGATCGTCATTTTAAGATCACCCACCCAGACAACAGCCTTTTTCTTATCTAGAGATTCTACTTTTCCAGTAGCACCACCGGTTCTCAGTTTTACAAAATCCCCAACCTTAATGGGTCTATCCTCCACATTGGTGGGTTTGACTTCCGGTTGATAGTATATCTTTTCTCGTAAATCGTGTACTTCCTCGGCCAACTCCTTTCGTTCTTCTTTGGCCTGGGCGGCCAATTTCTTAGCTTCTTCGAGATTCTGTTTCTCTCTAATCTCTCGAATTACGCGCTGTATATCTTTGTTGTTTTGGGCAACCTGTTGAAGCTCCTGCTCTTTACTCTCTAACTTGAGCTTCTTTTTCCTGAAATCCAGATCCTTACTCATCTGCTCATAAGACCGAATAAGTCTTTCCAAAGAGGATTGCTTGTTGGTTAACGTTTCCAATTGATCCTCTAACTCTTTCTTTTCTCTTTGTAGATCCACCAAAAGCTCATCCACTGCTTTTTCATTCTTTCCAATCTTATGCCTAGCATATTTCAGTACCTTATTGGGTAAGCCACTTTTCTGAGCAATTTCAAAGGCATAGGAACTTCCCGGGCGACCAACCTTTAATTCATAGGTCGGCGATAAATTATCATTGTCAAACAGCATGCAGCCATTGACAATTCCACGTGTTTTAAAGGCAAAGATCTTGAGGTTAGAATAGTGCGTCGTAATTACACCATGTACTTCTTTGAAATTCAGTTCTCGTAGTACCGCCTCAGCAATAGCACCCCCAATCTTTGGATCTGTACCGGACCCAAATTCGTCGATCAATATAAGCGTCTTATCATCTGCTTTTTCCAAAAAGGCACGCGCATTAGCTAATCTTGAACTATAGGTACTAAGATCGTCTTCCAAAGACTGCTGATCCCCAATGTCAGCAAAAATCTTGTTGAACACCCCCATCTCCGACTCCGGATCCACAGGGATAAGCATTCCTGCCTGTAGCATCAATTGGAGCAGCCCGACCGACTTCATCGTGATCGACTTACCACCTGCGTTCGGCCCACTTAACACCAGGAGGCGGTTCTTCCCACGAAGGGATAGAGTAAAAGGCACCGTTTTCTTACCTAGCGTCTGGTTTTTCAACAATAGAAGAGGATGGAATCCTTTCAGGACTCCGAGATTCGGCTGTCCTTGTAATTTGGGCAGGTCCGCCTTCATCTTCACCGCTAGTCTACCTTTAGCCTGGATAAGATCAAAGCGAATTAATAGGCCTTGATATACGTGGAAATAAGGAATATAGGGTCGGAGCGTAGCACTCAGTTCCTTTAAGAGTCGATAGATTTCCCGCTTGTATTGCGTTTCTAGATCAAAAATATCATTGTTGATATCGATAACACCCTCCGGTTCAATATAGGCTGTTTTACCAGTCGTAGATTCATCGTGAATAATCCCTCGAATCCTACGTTTATGTTCAGAGGGCACACTTAGGACCCGCCGTCCATTCCTAAAACTCTCTACATTATCCGTCAACCAGCCATTCTTTCGATATTGATTGATCAGAGACCGGAACTGCTTTTCTAATTCTCTTTTTTTGCTTTGGCTCCGCGTATGAATACGAAGCAGTTCTTCCGAAGCATCGGGTTTAATATTTCCTTCTTCATCGATAATCCGCTCAATCGCGAGGATTAGTTCTCCATCGAAGGTAATGGACTGGACAATGCTGTAAAGCTCTGGATAAACCTCCTGCCGATCTCCATTGAAGAACTTCAAAATATCACGTAAAGTGGTGAGGGTAAGATTTATCTTTTGCAATCCTTCAACCGGAAGAACATAGCCTTCCAGTTCCAGCATCCTCAACTCCTCCTTAATATCGTAATAAGTCTGAATCGGGAAAGGATCTCCCTTCGACAAGATTAAGCTGAAGGCTTTGACCTCCTTCAATGCAGCTGTTATATGTTCAAGATTAGTATCTGGTTGTATAGCTCTTACACGTTCCTTCCCTAAATCTCCCACACACTCCTGCTCTAGTAACTCTAAAACCTTATCAAATTCTAACTTTTCGTACAGGTCGCTCGGCTCAAGTTGCATCACTTTCAGTTTTATCTTAGTAATGAGGAGCAAGATTCTCTTCTTATTATCTACAAAAATCCGTAAAGACAATCATACAAACAAGTTTTAAAGCTAAGAGTTCCCTTGCTAGGTATAATTGCTTACTTTCTATACTTCTGACATTAGACTTAAGTAGGTATTCACTACCTTTGCGAGCTCAAAAATCTTTTCGGGTCAATTAGAGGAAGGCCTCGGATAGAATCCGTGAACAAGCAAAAAATAGCATATCGTGGCAGGTAATACTTTTGGATCGAGTTTCCGTATCAGCACATTTGGCGAATCCCATGGCAAAGCCATTGGCGTGATCCTGGACGGATGCCCAGCCGGCCTGGAAATAGATGAAGAGTTCATCCAACAAGAACTGGATAGAAGACGACCAGGACAATCAAACATTGTAACGCAGCGCAAAGAAAGTGATACTGTACAGATTCTTTCGGGGGTCTTTGAAGGAAAGGCAACCGGCACTCCGATTGCAATGGTCATTTTTAATGCGGATGCTCGGTCAAAAGACTATAGCCATATTGCAGATAAATTTCGCCCGTCACACGCAGACTTCACCTACACCGCAAAGTACGGTGTAAGAGATTATCGGGGGGGTGGACGTTCCTCTGCTAGAGAAACAGCAGCGAGAGTTGCGGCAGGAGCCATTGCCAAATTGTTCTTAGCTGCTCAAGGTATCCAGGTGCAAGCCTACGTGAGCCAGGTCGGACATCTTGCTACCCAAAAGTCCTATCAAGAACTTGATCTAGAACAAACAGAATCTACGCCAGTACGTTGCCCAGACCTAGATATGGCAACAGAAATGATTGCCTACATCAAAGAGGTCAGGAAAGCTGGTGACACTATTGGCGGAGTGGTAAATGCCGTGGTCAAGGGCTGTCCAGTAGGCATCGGAGAACCTGCTTTTGATAAGCTACATGCTGATTTGGCCAAAGCCATGTTGAGTATAAATGCCTGTAAGGGCTTTGAATATGGATCTGGTTTTGATGGAGTAAGTATGAGAGGATCAGAGCACAATGATCTTTTCTACGAAGAGGATGGACAGATAAAGACCAAGACTAATCACTCTGGAGGAATACAAGGAGGAATTTCCAATGGCATGGATATCTACTTCCGTACCGCTTTCAAACCTGTGGCGACAATTGTTAGCGAACAGCACTCTGTCAATGAACAAGGAGAGCAAGTTACTGTTGTAGGTAAAGGGAGACATGATCCATGCGTGGTGCCAAGAGCGGTGCCGATCGTGGAAAGCATGACAGCCCTAGTGCTGGCAGATCATCTATTGCGTCAAAGAACCGTTCAGTTATAATTCATTGGTCTTTGAATATAGTTGCATCTTCTCCGTTATTAAGATAGGAAGACTTTGTTTTAGCTTAGTCATTCCAGTATTTTGGATGGTTTCGTAGTAGCACCAAACTTAAACTACGAACGAGAAACCCTTGACAAAAACCCTCATCATGACTGTTAAAATGCGCTTCTTCATAGGCCTATGCCTAGGTCTATTTCTCTGTGTTTCCTTTCAATACATATCCACACCGGAAGCCTTACAAAAGGTTCTAGAGCACTACAAATCTTACAACAAGATAGGATCTGACAAAGTCTACGTTCAAACGGATAAGCCCTATTACACTTCGGGCGAGACCATTTGGTTGAAGGCCTACCTGGTCGAAGCCATTAGGCATCTCAAAAGTCCTCACTCTCAGATAGTATATGTTGAACTGATCAATCCGACGGACAGCATAGTGGCTTCGCGTCGGCTCATGATAGAAGATGTAGGCGCCTCGGGCGATATCCGTCTATCCCCCGATTGGCCGTCCGGAAATTACACCCTTCGTGCGTATACCCATTATATGCGAAACGCGGAGGAACAGTACTTTTATCGCCAGTCTATTCCCGTCTGGTTCCAGGACCTTGAAAATCGGGGACCATCCGATGCTTCCATTGCGGGTTCAGGCTTCGCCGAAGATCAAAGCTCGGTAGCTCGGCCAAATTTGCAGTTCTACCCGGAAGGAGGAGAGCTTGTGGCTGGTCTTAAGTCCAAAATGGGCATTAAGTTGACAGACGATAATGGCAATGGGCTAGCTATGGAGGGCAACCTGTTGGAAGAAAATGGACAGCCGGTAGCTGTATTTAGAACTTTTGATTTTGGGCTGGGCGTTGTATCCTTCACACCTGAGGCGGGCAAATCCTACCAAGCCGAAATAGAAGTGGGTGGAGTAAAACAGACCTATCCTATCCCTAATATTCTGTCCAAAGGCTACAACCTTAATATCAGCAACTTAGGGAAATCCTTGGAACTGAGGGTTCAAGCCAGTGCAACGGAGGGCCTTGAAGGATGCTTTTTGATTGGGCATATTCGTGGAGGCGTTTTCCTTCAGCAGGTTTTTGAGCCAGAGCAAGCCAGCAGCTTTTCTTCACAACTTTCTACCACCAACTTACCGGATGGCGTTGCTCAATTCACACTTTACAAGTCGGATGGAGAACCTATCTGTGAAAGGCTTGTTTTCGTAGATAATCCCACGGATGACCTTACTGTAAACCTTTCAGCTAACAAAGGCCAGTACGCCACTCGGCAAAAGGTTAGCTTGAACGTTGATCTTCAGGACAAATCTGGTAGGCCAGTCGTTGCAGATCTTTCGCTGTCCATCACGGACCTATCAGCAGTCCCCAATTCTCCAACCTCCGAAAACATTAAGAGCTGGTTGCTTCTCAATTCAGACCTTAGAGGAGAGGTCAAAAATCCAGGTTTTTTCTTTTCAGAACCCTTCAATGGGAAAAGAAGATATCTCCTTGACGCCCTTATGTTGACACACGGCTGGAGGAAGTTCGTTTGGACCGAAATTCCGGAAAACCCAATGGCTTACCCTGGTGAACAAGGCATCATGATTAAAGGATCAACAACGAAACTTGGACAACCAGACCAACCGATACCTACCTATGCCAGATTGAATGTGCTAGAGTCAGACCTCTTCCAAAATGAACAACAGACGGATGACCAAGGACGCTTCTCTTTTGGTCCATATCTGTTCCAGGATACGGTAGAAATGGTTTTACAGGCTCGTAGATTGAAGAAGAATACGAAGAAAAACAAGGGTAAATTAGCAGGTGATCGCTATGTAAATATCGAGTTGATGCCAGATCTTTCACCGCCAGATGTTATTCCCTTTGACTTTACAGCTCCGCTAGCGAGTTCTAACTCCCTGGATAAATATCTAAGTATCAGTCAAGAGCGAAAAAGAAATGATCGAATCTTCGATGGAATGAGTGTAAACTTTGACGAGATCACAGTTACAGGCAGAAGAAAACAGAAAACAGACGAGGAAGTCATCGAAGATATTGTGTCCTACTATGGCGAACCAACGCATCGTCTAATGATAGATTCTCTGATGGGTACCGATGGGAGTAGTTTATTTGATATCTTAATGCGCATGCCAGGGGTAATCGTTTCAGGATCTTATCCGAATCAATCGGTGCAAATTAGAGGTAGTGTCAGCTTCAATGCAAGTACTGCTCCGCTCTTCTTGCTGGATGGAAATCCAATTGACCAAAATTTTGCAGCCTCTATGCGTTCGAATGAAGTATTTCTAATAGACCTACTTAGTGGTCCAGAGGCTTCCATTTATGGATCAAGAGCCAGTAATGGTGTTATAGCGCTCTACAGTAGAAGAGGCTCCAGAGAGTCCTCGGTTACAGAACGTAAGCCTGGCATCGTAAACTTCACGCACCCTGGCCTATACAAAGCCCGGGAATTCTTCAGCCCTAATTACGCCAAAAGGAAAGCGGATCATCAAAAACCTGACCTAAGGACTACCTTGTTCTGGGCTCCAAAAATTGCCTTAGATGGTACTAAGCCCGCTGAGCTAGAATTTTATACTTGCGATAATTCGGGAAGCTATCTAATAAAACTCGAAGGGATCAGCAGCACTGGTCAATTGGTTTATGAAACATCCATTATAGAAGTCAAATAATGTGGAAGTGGTAAGGGAATAGACTCTATAGTTCTTCTATCATCGATTGTCCGCTTGACCCGTCCCCGCTTGTCCAGGTCCAATGCTCCTCAAAACGGATCTTTCCGTCCGTTGAAGTACTTGGGATGGAGTGGCATTTGCCGGTCATGAATTCTCCTGCTAGATTCTGGTGTTGATATCGGAAGTGGAGAACTCCATTTGTTTCCATATATCCGCTGAGCGTGCCGAAGCGTACCTGTCCGCCTTCGTAGGTAGCCCAGATGATGTCCGCCTTCTGATGGTAGCGGAACCGTGTATCCCCATCTACTTCACCATTGTCAGTATTGGCTAGAGAGCGAAAAACCTTCCCCTCTAGGTTAAAAGGGAATTTATCTGTTGGCATCTTTCTTTAGGTTTTTCAAGAATTCATTGAATTTATTGAATTGACGGCGATAACTTAAACCCGCTCCAACTTGCAATCTACGCACTCCGCCGATTTCAGGCTCCAGCCGTTGGTAAACTCTAAGCTTGAGGGTTCTAGCATCGTTGATTACGTACTCGATCACGATATCATTCCCGACAAATGTACCATTTCCACCAATAGAGGAAGAAGAAGCTACTGTACCGATATCGACATTGCCCCCCACTTCAATAGAAAGACGGTCATTAATCCGCTTCCTGACACTCACTTCAAATTCATCTCCGCCCAATAAGTCTTGTCCATCGCCCAAGTCTGCACTCCGATATTGACGATAGTTGAAGTCAAAATCTATGTCCTGATCTGAGAAGAGTCTAGTAACCAGCAATGAAAGTTGATTGGACAAAAATTCACTCATGGTATTGTACAGAACGGTACCCCCATTGAAGGCTAAACCAGAGGGTAAGAACTGTTGCACGACAATCAGTCCAAAAACCTGGCGATTTAACTCGTCCTGATTCTGCTTAAGCAACCTTAGCTTATTATCGGTATAAGTCTGTAATTGCCCAGTCAGGGAAGGGAAAGCTATATCAAAATTGATCAAAGGTCGAAGTAGCTCTCCTTCTAGTTGCAAGGTCAATTCGACATCCGTCGCATTATAGGCCTCATTCTTGGTTGCTGCATCAACACCAGAAAGATATTCTTGGATGAAGTTTGAGACTGGCGTTTTAAAATCCTTGTAAGCGGCTTCTAGGTTGATCTTTGCCCCAAAGGGATCTCCATCCCAGGTTATCTTGCCTCCTCTCTTGATAGAAAAGTCCTTATTGACCACATTGTATAAAGTAAATAGGTAGTCTCCTCGTTCAATCGTATAATCCCCATACATTTGGAAGTCGCGACCTCGAGGCAGTGTCATACGGATATTTCCTCGTCCGTTTCCTCGGATAATATCTCCTGCTTGTTCATCAAAGATCAATTCCATCTCTGCTTCCTCCGTAACGACCAAATCCATCTCCAGGCTTAAACCACTTAGTAATTCAGGGTTGGAGACCTTCTCATCCTCCTTTTTATTGTTCCGAGAAACGAAGCGAATTTCATCTATAGGAGAAGTCTCCACATCATAGCTTACCGGAATGGTAATTTTTGTGCTATCTCCTGCACTCGCATTGATATAGATGTTGGGTTGTCGGAAATTCCCATAGAAGAATACATCTCCGCTCCCTAAAGCATGACCATAGAAGAGTTCATTGTCGCCTTTTTTCGTATCTAAAGCTAAGAACCTGTCAGTGTGTAGCTCCGCCTTCAATCCCAAATTGCGTAAGTGATCATGGCTGATTCCTCCTCGCAATTCTGCACTATGCCCGTATTTATCATAAATAATGGTTTGGCTAGCATCAAAAAGCTCATTGTCAACCGTCACCAAACCTCGGTCAAAAGTATATTCAGTTTGCAGAAAGTCCACCGTCACCGCGCCATCATATACCAAGATTTCTCCACTAATATTCGGTTCTCCCTTACCATTGATCTTTAAATTTGACCAAAAATCTCCACGTGTTCCGGAAACCGATTCACCAATCCAGAACTCTGCTATGTCTAGCGGATACCCAGAGAAATCAACACCAAAATCATAATAGCCCGCCTGGTCTTGAATCGGAAGATCTTGAGTCGCTCTGCCATCCTTATTGGCTAGATTAATGATACCGTCGCCAATCAGCTGCATGGTATCCCTTGTTAGAGATAGGAAAGTATTCAGTGGGCTTTTGACATTACCCGCGTCCGCTTGTAATTGTAATCCACCAAAATCTCGTTCGTTAATCAAGAAGGTATCTGCTGCGACCGACAAGCGAATATCTTCGAGTTTAAATACATCACCAATGAAAACCTCTGCATCAAATTCTCCTCTGAAGTCCAAGGGATCATAATCCCATATCTCATCAATAAATGAAAAATCAAAATTGGAGACCTTCAGGCTGATTTCGTTTTCTTCCTCCTTATTAAACTCGACCGTTCGACGCTCATTTGAGATCTTAAAATTGCGCGTATTGAGGTAGTTTTTACCGAAAACAATGAAATTGTCCTCAGACAAATTCCAATGCGTCTCCATGATTTCAAGCGTAGAGGGTTTAAACTGTATTTTATAATTCTGGCTATCCGGTAAATACAGTAATCCATCAATCTTAAGGCCTTCCACATAGCTGTTCCGCTGCGTATAAGTGAGGCCAAAATCCAAGGTGTCACTACTTAACAGGCTGGTCAAGTTGGCTTGCCCGAAAGGTGTCTTATCATTCACTACCGTGCTATCAATCACCAACGACATTGTGGCATTGTTTGATTTGGCATCAAAGCGGAAAGTGAAGTCTCGGAAGTCTACCGTATTGAACTTCAGGGAGGGTATTTCTACTACAAGACTCATCTCCTCGCGTTCCCCTTTATAGAACCCTTCTACCAAAGCATCCTGTATTGGGCCAAGGGAAGGGAGGAGCAATTGGTTGAGGCTTTTAGAGTCCTTGATTTGGATGTTGAAGTCGAAATTGTTGGCGATTTGGTTTGAGTCGATTTTACCCCGAATCTTAAGTCGGTTAGCAAATCCCGGATAATGATTCTCTACAAAGTATAAGAGTGTGTTGGGCAATTGCTCTACATCATATTCACCATTGAAATCTGCGGTTAGTATTTCTGATTTCACCTGAACATGATTTTCTCCGAAAGCATCTACCATTGATTCTATCGTCAAGGAATCTACACGGTATTCCTTTTCCTGGTCTTCCAGTATGATTACATCGGTTAACTCGGCAGATCCGACCATATCTGAAATACGGTTGGTCTTCAGGTCCAGATCAAGTTTTGCTCCAATGATTAGGTCTTTTTTGGATAGGTTTAGGGTCTTTAAGTCTAGTTTTGTGACCGTGGCTTCAAAAATATAGTTCGGGATACTATCGGTAAAATCCAGCTCCCCGTTGAAATTAAAGTCTATATTATCATCTTTAATGTTAAAGGTTCCGTCAAAGAAGCGGCTATTTAAGGTTCCCGTGATGGCTGCATTCTCATATGTATAGCCTCGGTAGGTAAAACTCTTTATTGCTGCATTTAAATCAGCAGAGGCCGTTTTTCCAGTCAAACCCTTCCCATTGGTTACTTGTGAAGTAAAGTTGATGATCCCCAAAGTTGAATCCTGCGACCATCTTCCCAAGTCGAAGTCAATTAAACTCAAGTTTCCTTTATAGCTGGCATCGCTTCTCCCTCCCGGAAGCTCCATTTGCATATCCATCTTTGCCGCCCCGATATTGCTTGTCAGCAGCCCATCTGCTACAAAATTTGTAAAGTAGCCTTCAAAGAATCCCTTGAAATTTAATCTACCCAATTGATCAAAATTCCGTGGAGGGTTGAAGTTCGGAATCAGCTGTCGTAAGGTTCCCATATTAGTACTGAGTTCCTCTAGATTCAAACTAATAAGTTCTCCTTTCGGCGTTGTTAAATTTCGAGCATCAAATCGGCCACGGATCGTGGTGTTACCTCCCACTCCAGCCATCTGAATATTAAGATCTCGTCCTCTCAGGTTGTTGACACGCCCACGAATCTGACCATCTATATCCAATACCTCGTTAGCATTAGCGCTAAAAAAGGCATTCCTCTTCAGCGATGGAGCGAATACCATTATATCCCTTAGGGCGATAGAAGATTCATTGAAACCTACACGCATTGTGACTGAGTCTGGGAAAGTGGTGTAGTCATAGAAGTCGTTGTAGGAAAGAGATAGACGATCTCTAATTACACTGTAGGGCGTTTTAAAATACATCCCTTCAATTTCCAGTTGCTGCGGAGAAACACAAGCATAATCAGCCTGCCAATCTTGCAGCACAAACCCGCTACTGTCGTGAAAGGACATATGTCTTAATTCCCCTTCATACTTCTCTTCATAGTATTCAAAATGAAGGATTTCCATATCTATATCGAAAACCTCCATATGCTTGTAATCCAGCTGATCAGGCGGAGTGAGCTTTTCCGGGGAATTTCGGTAATTGTGCAATGCGAAATGCCCGCCTTCCATTTGAAACTCATCGATACTATAATAGAAATAGGTAGGTTGAAACGCCTGTGTATCCGCCAAAGCTAGCAGTCGTTCGTCCTCAGCAAACACAGCCTCTATATTTGGACCTCTCGTAATATCATCTAGCAAGACACTGGGACGGCGAACTTTTACCGTTCCCAATTCCAAGTGAGCATTGGCCAAATCAAGCTGCTTAATGTCTATTTGTGCACCATCCAAGTGAACGGTATGGATCTGACCTCGATCCTCGTCTTCCTTGACGTAGGTGAGGTCATTAATTGATAAGTAGCGTACCTCTAAAGGGAGTCCGCCCTTTTTCTCTTTATTGTTATTCTTCTTTTCTGGGGTTAACCGCTTGATGGCTACTTGCAAGGAATTGGTCATATCACCCGTCTTCCGTCTCTGATACAACTGTGTATTGTTTAAGCGGATGGCCTCGATCCCCAAGCCGTTTCTAAGCAGACTAATCGGATTTAAATCAAAGTCGACCACCAATTCCTCAGCAAAAAGTAAGGTATCTTGGTACACATCCTCGATGTAGAAGTTGCGAAGACTGAGTTTATCAAAAAAAGAGAGGTATAGATAATCCAGTTCCACTCGGCTATCCAGCTGTCGGCCGATGCCGCTGGTCAAACGATTTGCTGTCCAATTTTGGACCGCAGGAACCTGAAATGTCAAAAAAAGCAACAGGAAGATACCTATGAACAGGAGACTAAATCTCTTGAACCATTTCCAAACAAAAAGCAAAGCCAGACGTAAGTCCTTCTTAGGCAGTTCTTTTTCTATTTGCTTTTCTTCTTCCATCTACTGCTGACCTCGAAAGCATCCTCGGAAGGCACTTTCTTGTTTGAACCAAATGTGATGTAATCTTAGTAGATCTATCTTCAGACAATGAACGCAGAAGTTCCTGATTTCTACATTACTGCTACTAATAGAACCCCTTAGCACTTGCTTTTAATCAGCTTTTCGTTGTATTTAACGCTTTCTTGACGTTTGTCCCTACTATCATCTCCACAAATCGGAACGCTCTATGTTCCGACCAATAAGGTGATGATGAGTTGAATTGCCCGAACCCCACATGTCCTCCATGAGCAGGACGTTCAAAATATAGGTATTGACTCTCTTTCGCGATTTCATCCGGATAACAGGCCGGACTCAGGAAAGTGTCATCATTAGCATTGACTAACAATACCGGGGTTTTAATCGAATCCAAGATTTGTAAACTATTTGCTCGAGCATAATAATCCGCTCCACTCTTAAATCCGTGAATTGGTCCCGTGAACCAGTCATCGAACTCATAAAAAGTGGTAGGCATTTTGGTGGGCAATTTTACCTTATCGGGGAATTGCTTGGCTTTAATCCTGGCTTTCTCGTTAAGGGTTTTTAAAAACCTCCGCAAATATAAGTAATTAAACCATCTGTGAATCTCTGTATTCGCACTGGAGATATCACAAGGAACGGAAAAGGCTACCCCCGCCTTAAGCCAAGAAGGCCTGCGATTAGCAACTTCAGCCAACAACCTTAAGGTAAGGTTTCCTCCCAAGCTGAAGCCCACAATCACTACGTCCTCATACAAGCCATCTTTATTGATGTGCGCCAAAACCTCGTGGACATCTCCCGTAGCTGCCATGTGATAGGATTGCAGTTGTAGATTTGACTCTCCACTACACCCTCGGTAGTTCATGGCTAACCCGTCCCATCCCCGCTGATTAAAAAACTTAATCATCCCGCGGATGTAAGCTCGATCCGACTGGCCTTCTAATCCGTGGAGCGTCAGTACCAATTGCTTAGAGCCCACCCTAGACCAATCTAGGTCCACGAAATCTCCATCAGAAGTTGTAAATCTTTCCCGTTTGTACTCCAGGCCATCGACCTTTCTTAGCAAAGCAGGATAAACCGTATTGAAGAAGGCGTTCTTAAACGGTCCTTTGGCGTGATAATCAGACGATTGTAATAACGGCACAAGCCAATATTTATGATTTTCTCTAGTAAATATGTGATATCGAGTAAGACCTCCCCTCTGTAAGGTGCCAGCCTACAAAGGGAAAGGCCTTATTCAATGTATCATCTAGTAGCCTTATTGTTTGAAGATTTTCCCATTCTTCATAACAAAGCTAACATCGGTAACAACGGATATATCCTCAATTGGGTTGCCATTCGTTGCAATGATATCCGCCAATTTTCCACCTTCTATGGTTCCTAATCGGTCTGAGGTACCCAGGATTTTAGCCGGTACAACGGTGGCAGACAAAATGGCGTCCATAGGCTTCATTCCAGCCTTTACCATCAGAATAAACTCCTTGGCATTCTCTCCGTGCGGAGAAACACCTGTATCGGTACCGAAGGCAATAGGAACCCCACGGCGATAGGCTTTGGCAAAAGTTTCATTAATCTGCGGCCCAACGCTTAGGGCTTTAGGAACTATGATCTTGGGAAAATAGCCTTTTATCTTAGCCTTTTCCACCACAAAATTTCCTGCCGAGATCGTTGGGACATAATAAGTCTCATTCTCAATCATCAAATCCATCACCTCCTCGGTCATGAAAGTTCCATGTTCAATTGTTGTAATCCCGGCTACTACAGCTCGTTTCATCCCTTCCGCACCGTGGGCGTGAGCAGCGGTGTGCATGCCGTAATCTTTAGCGGTGGCCACTATAGCCTCCAACTCCTCCATTCGAAACTGTGGTCCTTGACCATCTTTGGCTACACTCAGTACGCCTCCGGTTGCTGTGATCTTGATGCAGTCTGCTCCATTCTTATAACGTTGACGAACTGCCTTTCTAGCATCTTCCGCACTGTTGACCACCCCCTCGGCAGGCCCTGGGTCACCCTTGAGATCTTCACGTACTCCATTGGTTGGATCAGCATGTCCGCCAGTCGTACCAATGGCTTTCTCTGCGGTGTAAATTCGTGGTCCTTCAACGAATCCCTGGTTGATTGCATTCCGAAGCGAGACATTTACTCCAGAACCACCCAGATCTCTTACGCCGGTAAAACCAGCCATGAGTGTCCGTTTCGTATAGACGGTTGCCCGCAGCGCTACATCAGCCTTGTTTAGCGTAAATTGTTCCCGGTATCGAGCCGGGCTTGACTCTCCTTCAATGTGCACATGCATGTCCGTCCAACCTGGCATCACCGTCTGAGCTTTCAGGTCTACCACGGTAGCATCTGCCGGAGCTTTTGCCCAGCCGCTTTGCACCTCTTTAATCGTTGTGCCTTCGACAATAATGGTCGATTTACCTTGAACTTGATCGTTGGTGCAGTCTATCAAATTTCCGCAATGTAGGTAAGTAAGTTGCCCCGGCAAGTAGTTGCTACAAAGGCAAAGGAAGGCGATGGTTAGTAATTTTGTTGATTTCATCTATTATGGTTTACGTTCTTGCGCCATGCACGAGATCAGCATGGCTCTACTTAAAATTAGGTTCCACCCTTTTGATTGATAATTCGATATCAAAATTATCTTCATAAAGCTGTGCCCGGGAAGCAGCTACTAGGCTATCAGACATCATCTGATCGACAAAAACATAGTAGGACTGGGCCGTTGAAAAACACCCTTCCCAAATGGCTCCAGCATCGATATTTCGACTTGCCAATTGCCTTAAGTCTCTCATGGCGCTAGTCAGATCCCCGCTAAGACGATAAACCAATAAAAAATGATCGGCGTCAGATCGATAGAAGCGTTCACAATCGTAGTACAGGATATCTTCTCCACCATTAATGCTGAGAATTATCTCCCCTTCTTTTGCTGTCGCCGAGGAAGTATCAACCGTATTTGATTCTATTAAATCACTCAAGTCAAAATCCTTGTCAAAAGGAACAACTGGAGCGTCAATAATTAAAGTCCGAGGCTCCCCATCTAATTCAGATTGCTTGGCCTCCATCTCTGTTTCGTGCATTAATTCATCTACGTATACCACTGGCCGTTTTGTCCATTCCAGGTAAAGCATGCCACTGATTACGGATATAGCTAGAATGGATAACATCTGTTGATGATAATAGTGACGCTTAAATCGCTGTGTTTCCCCGATCACAGGGGCTATCCAATTCTTCAAATTACCATTGAAGGCTGCTAACCATTTGGTGTACCCGCTACTTCTAAAAGTCGATCTAAGATCATCCAACTTAATGAAGTCTACCATCTTTCTTTTTACGCCAAATAGCTGTTCTCTTGCTGGGGTAGCCAACAATCGGGCCGTGCGATCGGGGTGGATAATGATCATACCAAAACCATTATTCACACATTGTTCTCGTAACTCTTCTTTGTATTTTGTTTCATCAGGAGCAAAAACGTCTTCCCCGATAGCAATCCATTGTTCATCAGCATGATACTGCTTGAACTGCTCAATAGCATAGATATAATGATAGCGAAACTGTCTTCGAAAGAAAAGTTGATAAAAAACAAAACTGCCGACCAAACAAGCCAACATAGAAAAGACTCGCCAATGAATACCATCTGTATGTAGCGCGTAGGTACCATCAAAATGTGTCCACACCACCATAACCATGGTACACAACAAGCTAAAAGTGACTGAGTCCCAAACCAACAAGGTGCGTTGAATACGATAAAAGACTTCTTCCTTAGTTTCCCTGGCTGTTGCTTCAACAGTTGCGGTAAAGAAGCCTCCATCTTCTTTTGGGAAACGCAACATCCCATCTGCCACTATTCCTCCCTCACCCCGCATGTCGAGCTGGACCTTTGTCTCGCCGCTCCGAGGTCGGTATTTATAGTGAGTTTTGAGGAAACTAACGGCCGCATGCTTGATGTCCTCTTCACCCAAAAACATTAATGGTTTTCCAACTGGCTCCATAGTTTAATTACTTCGTTAGCCTCCCTCACGTCGTGTACCCTTAAGATCTTACTGCCTTGTTGTAAGGCTACCATGTGTAGTGCAGCTGTCCCTGCCAGGGCTCCTTCAGGTTCGATATCCAAAAGTCGATAAATCATGGACTTGCGGGAAAGACCTGCGAGCACAGGAAAACCTAGCACCTTGAATACATGCATAGATTTTAGCAATGTGTAGTTGTGTTCCAATTGCTTCCCGAAGCCAAAACCTGGATCAATAATAATATCCTTTACCCCCAAAGCCCGTAATTCTCCGACCTTTTTTACAAAAAAATCAAAGATCTCTTGCGTGATATCGTCATAAGCAGGTTTCGACTGCATATTACTGGGCTTTCCCTGCATGTGCATCAGAATATAAGGCACATTCAAAGCAGCAACGGTAGAAAAAAGTTGTTCATCAATTCCTCCTGCTGAGATATCATTGATCATACCCACTCCCCGAGCTACACCAGCTTCTGCTACTTTCGCCCGAACTGTGTCTAAGGAAATGATTGCTTTTGGGAATTCAAGCTTAATGGCTTCTATAATGGGCAAGACGCGTTCTAACTCTTCCTCTACTCCAATAATCTCAGCCCCGGGTCTGGAGGACATGCCCCCTATATCAAGAATAGTAGCGCCTTCCTCAAGGTGTCGCTCGGCCAGCTGGAGGGCTGGTTCTACCGAGGCCGCGCGGCTACTGGCATAAAAGGAATCTGGTGTCACATTGATGATACCCATAACTATGGGCTTTTCTACATCCAATAGTGTTCCATTACAGTTCAATGTAGTGTGCTGCTCTATCATGCAAGGTAGTTAATCTGGGTAAATTTAGACAAGGGGTAGGATAAAGACAAACTTAGGGCGAGTTCAATTGAGATTACAGTAGAAGCAAGTCGTCTAATATTAAATAGGTGTCCTTCTTAGCATCCGTGCTTAGAATATGTGGGTTTGGCAGTATATTTAATAGAGCTTCTGCAGCTTAAACATTAGAAAACTTGATTTATTAAAAGCAAAACCTAATATTGCCCTCAAGTCAAAATCCTCCATTTGTCTACAAACAAAAAAAGTCATTGACGTAGCAATGACTTTCAAAGATCAACTAACCTTCATCCTTTTGGATATATGCAATATCTTGAGTAATTACTGTCCAGTTAATGATTTTAGTAAAATTTCAACTGGATAATAACACACTAGAATACCCTAATAACGTTCGGAGGATTAAGAGCGCTGCTCCGATGTTCTATTTTTAACCCTTTTAAAGCGATAGCCATGTCAGGAGGATTAAGTGCACCCACCTCACGTCTAAATATTACTCGTCTTCTAGTAGTCATCCTCATCATGAGTTTTTTGGCTTTAGTTTGGTATAAATACAAAGATGTAGCCCCTGCCGGCTATACCAATATCCCTGTTGAATATCAGGTAAAATATCTGCCAGCAGACTTTAAGGTTGACATCAATCCAGATGATGCTCTTGCCATTCTCACCAACCCACGGCGATATAAAAGAGAATTCAATGAGTTGGTATACGATCTAAATACGGCCATTCTTAACCACGTTAGTAACAGAATGGGGTTAAGTAAAACGCAAAAAGGGCTGGCGATTCAAGAATATGAGAAGCAGCATGCCTACATGCGAGACATGTACTATGATGATTTTCTGGCCCTCAGTGATACCACTTCGGCCCTCTATCAAACCTGGTACGACAATCATTCCACAAGTGCTATCGAAGTGATTTATCAGGTGGCATCCAAATACACCTGTTCCATTGTCAATCTGGTAATCTCTACCGTCGTTCAAACCAAAGATGGGGTCTTTTTAGCCAAAGGGATGGAAGTCAATACTCCATGTGGGATCGCACTATCAGAAGCACTACAACCCTTCGTAAAGGAAATGGAAAACCGGGCAGCCATAGAGGATTTTGCTAAATCTAAAGGCCTCCTGCAGGAAAAGATCCAAAAGGCCATAGCAGAGCTTGCTACCATGGAAGTCCAAGACAAAAAAGGAATCACCAAACAGCTACAATCCAAAATCTGGGGTTTTTCTGTATCCTCCTCCGATATTGAGATTACTGCCATCAGTATCCTCAAAGTGGGATTCAAACTACAGGACTACATGTCAGTAGATTTGAATGCGCGCAACAATATCGTTACGGTAACACTGGCTGAACCTCAAATACTTTCCCACGAAGTTTATCCAAAGATTGAAAAACTAGATATAGGTTGGTTAAGAGAAGTAGAAGAGATCAATCTCAATGAAAGCTTCAATGTATTGCGTGAAGAGTTCCGCAGGGAAGCCTATGAAAGTAACATCATGGAGGAAGCCAAGAATCAGGCAGTGGAAATTATGAATACCATGTTCGCGCCCTTGGTAAGCGCTATGAACAATAAATACCAATTGCGCGTTAAGTTCCAAAAAACAGAAGAACAGGAATCACAAGATTTATCATAATTAATGGATTCGGGACTTTCAGCAGCATATTGGGACCAGCGCTATCGCGATAGCAATACACCATGGGATATTGGTTATGTATCCCCTCCCCTACAGCATTTCTTAGATAAGATCACAGATAAGTCTCTAAGGATATTGATTCCTGGAGCAGGTAGGGCCTATGAGGCTCTGTATTTGCATCAACAAGGATTTGATCAAGTTTGGGTGTGTGACTGGGCGAAAGAATCTTTTGCTTACCTCCAAAAGCAAGCACCCGATTTTCCAGCAGAACATTTCTTGATGGGAGACTTCTTTGAGCTGGAATTAGAAGTGGATCTGGTGGTGGAGCAAACCTTCTTTTGTGCTCTACCTCGAGAAAGGAGAGCGGACTATGTCCAAAAGATGGCCCAACTCCTGTCTCAGAACGGAAAACTTATGGGCTTACTCTTTGCTGCTGAATTTACTCATGCAGGCCCTCCTTTTGGTGGCTCTGAAGCGGAGTATCGGGATTTGCTCAGCGTTCATTTTGAGATTGATCAAATGGCCTTGGCTCCGGATTCGATAAAGCCACGATTAGGCAGGGAGCTATTTTTCGTGGCTTCCAAGAAGGATTAAAACCCCTTATTTGAATTCAGTCTAAATAAATTTTGTACATTTGCCCTGTAAATGGAAAACAGGTAAGCCATGTTATCGACTAACATCCTTCTAGCAGATCCAGAACATCTAACTCGCATTGGTTTGCGCACCTTGGTGTCCAAAATCGACGGTTTAGAGATTGTGAGTGAGGTGAATAATGAGAAGGATCTCATGCAGGAACTGATTTCCAAATCTCCAGACATTGTTGTTTTAGATTATAACCATCCCAGCCACTTCTATCCCGCTTCCGTTTCTAAGATTAAAAAACAATTACCAGAGGCCAGGATCATGGTCATCACATCGGATAACGATAAGGCAAATATCTATCAGGTTCTGGAACTGGGAGTTAACAGTTTTTTGACCAAGACCTGCGATGAGACGGAGTTCGTTGATGCGTTTAAAGCATTGGTTAAAGGCGAGAAGTTTTTCTGCACCCGAATCTTGGACTATCTGCTCGAAAAATCCTTTTCCCGACCAGAACCAATCCCCACTACTCCGCTCACACCTAGGGAAATTGAAATTGTAAGGTTAATCGCTAAAGGCTTGATTGCCAAAGAGATTGGAAGCGAGTTAAATCTGAGCACCCACACCATTTATACCCACCGAAAGAAGATTATGCGGAAGTTAAACATCAGTTCTTCTTCCGAATTAGTCATGTATGCCTTGAATGCTGGAATCATAGAAAGTCCTCTACCTAGATAAAGCAGACCTCACCCTCATGGATCGCTACCGTTGTCTGTAATTTCAGTCTATTTTAAAATAGATTTGATACATTACAACATTTCTTACACTGTCTTCGTTTTGATTATACTTTTCACTGACAAACTTGTACAAGTGATTGATTTCATGTACCTTACCCCTTTCTTAACTTTCACATTTTTGGCACATTTCAGTTAAATTTAACTTGCTATCTATGAAATCGACAATTAACCGGCTAATTTTTTGCGCTCTAATTGCCGTCATCCCATTCCAATTATCTGCGGCCAGAATGTTTATCCTTTTCAACGAGGATTGCATGGAACGATTGGAGTACCAATCGCCCAATAAGAATGTAGATCCTTTCGTAGCCTACCAGATTAACGTTGGTGACGGCGAAAAGGTGATCCTTGAAATTGGTCAAGAAAGTAGAAACACCACCTCTAAACTGCCAACTCCTACAGTCGGCTGCGATAATGGTGTTTTCAACTTGAGCATGGTTCAAAAGATCAATGCGCACATCGATGAAGTTTTCTTAGTAGTCAAGAAAAATAACCGGCGCTACACAGTATCTCCTGTCAACTTTGCCACACACTTCATGGTAAAAAATGACCAGGTTTCTGTCTATTCGCCTAAGTACAAGTTTGAATTTAACACAAAGGAAGGTGCCATTGGAGAAAACATCTCTCGTGAATCCACCGCCGATGTCTTTTTTGAAGGAAGATTAGAAAAAGAATGTACAGGTGCATATGTGTTTCGACAAATAGCACAAGGAAGTCGTACGCCATACACTGATCTAGTGTTAATCCCAGAGGTGGGAATCATTGAAATGCGGAGTGGACAAACCCTCGATCAAGCCTTGACAAATGGCATGCAATTGACGAAGGTAAATGATGAAAAGTTTGATGACTACCTAGAGGAAAAATGTGAAGAATCCTTGTCTGACAATGTTTTGGCCAATACCAAGCCTGGTCAATCCGGCGGCACTGAGGTGACTCCTGCAGGCCCTATTGGATATGATATGACCGTGAAGCAAGGGAACGTCAGACAAAGAAATAACAATGTGGTCAACACTAGGCCCAACACGGCTCCTGTTCCCCAATCTGCCAACCAAGTTGGTGGTACCAATCAGTATCATATTGTTAAGAAGGGAGAAACCTTATATCGTATTTCGAAGCAGTACAACATAACCGTAGGACAGATCAAAGCCTGGAATAATCTTAATTCAAATCTGATTAAGACGGGCAGTCAATTGATGGTCGGTACGGTTGCTCCAACGGCAAATAGCTCGAATAACAATGTGGCTAGTACTGTACCCAATACAGTTTCTAATCCAGCAAATACGGTAACTAATACCAATACGCAGAAACCAAGGTACTATCCAGCTCCTTATAATACGACCTATCGCCCAAACAACAGTGCGGATACTCCTGTTGCCAATGAAGTACTCACCGCCAGAGGTGGTCAAAACACGTATGTTGTTAAACCAGGGGACACTGTTGCTTCTCTAGCTATGCGTTTTGGCTATACAGAAGATAAGTTCAGAACGATGAATAATTTGGGCAGTAATGACTACGTGAAAATTGGACAAGAATTGAAGACAAGTGACTGCAATTGTCCAACCCAAAGCTCTTCATTTCCAACAACCGAAGTGCCGCAAGAATTCAATGTGGTCCAGCAGGAGACGCCAGTTGAAAATAATGACAACTTTGGAACTCCGAATACTGTGCAAAACCCAACCAGCACCGAACGCAGGTATCCTGTGAACTTCAATGACACACCAATCCAGACAACAAGTTCCACGCCTTACATTCCACAAAATGATGAGGCCTATCGAAATAGCACGAGTTCACCATCTCCTTTATATTCCCCTCGTGGAGTTCAGGCCAGTAATACTAATGCCAATAGTTCCTTATTTGATACGGAACGCTCCGCTACCAACAGTTCTAGACAGCCTTCACCTTACGATGCGATCATTCCGAGTAGTTTTGATACCTACTCTCCGATTACAACAGGAGAAAAAGATCAAGCCACTAGAGGTGGTGTCGCCCCGAACAGAACAAATGCGAATCGCCGACAGCATGTGGTGCAGGATGGAGAGAATATTTTCCAAATTGCTCGTATGTATAACATTACTACAGAAAGACTTCGAGCATTAAATGGATTGGAATTGGGCGAAGTGATTATCCCAACTCAAAAGCTCTACGTAGAATAGTGAGTTAAGCGCTCATGATGAAAAAGGGGGTGACGAAATTAATTCGTCACCCCCTTTTTGTTTTCAAACTATTCCCTCTACGTCTGTATACAGTTCTGATCTAGAGACTTTAGCCGGGAGAGGGCCAAAACAGACCAGCTTCAATTCGGCCATTTTCCGTCCTGCTAGGGCCCTTTCTTCCAACGATACTCCGTCAAGCCAAGCGGTCAAATAGCCCGACCAAAAGGCGTCTCCTGCTCCTGTGGTATCTTTGACTTGAATTTCCCGTGAAGGTAGAAACAGACTTTGGCTGCCGTTTGAAACAAAACATCCTTCTGCCCCTAATGTAAAGCAGACCTCTTTTGCTCCTAAGGCGAGAAAGTGTTCTATAACCTCTGTCCTATCCCTGATTTCCCGATTGTACAGTCTTTGCCAATCCACATCGCTAACCTTAACCAACGCACCAAAGCTACAATACTTAGCAACGACATCTTGTGCCTTGTCCTGATCTGGCCAAATCTTAGGAGCATAATTTAGATCTATGGCCAACTGTCCTCCTTCCTTAGCCGCGAATTCTGCGGCGATCAAAATAGCCGAGCGAGCAGGTTCTCTACTCAAACCAAAGCAAGTGGTATGGAAAATAGTGCACTCCCGAAGCATTTGAGGAGATAATTGTGCTTCAGTAATCTGGTAATCGGCAGCTCGATAAGCTTCAAAGTTCGAGACTCCCTTAGATCGAGTAACAAGGATTAAAGAGGTAGGCAGCTCAATGCGATACAACTGTGAACAGTCAATCGCCATTTGATCCACACATTGGAAAAGATATTCGCCCATGTCGTCCTGTCCAATGGTAGCGATAAGTTTTACCTTATTGTCCAAACGTGCCATATTCATGGACAGGTTGGCAGGGCTCCCGCCTTGTAGTCGCTTAAAGTCCTTTACTTCGTGCAAGTTATCAGCAAAATCTGAACTGATCAAATCTACCAACAACTCACCTACAGCAATAATATCGAAGCGCCGAGACCGCCGCGATACGCTGTTGGTGTGCATTGGATTCGAACGTTTTTGATATTGTTTGGACGAATTTATCCAAAAAATAAGTATCTAAAAAATTTCCTTTACGTATTATTGGTCAATTGATATCTTTACCCCTAAACGACTCTAGATTTATGTATGCAAAAGTTAAAGGTTCTTCCACTCGTCCCCAAGAGACCGCAGTTGCTAATGAATTAACCGCCGGAGTGGAAAGATATCCCGATGTTTTCTTTATTCACTCCCCTAATAAATTGGCCTCCTTAGAAACGCGCAAGAGGCAGTTTATTTTTGAAGCAGAAAATGGCCTTAAACTCTGGATCAAAATCTATTCTCCCCGCATCATTAGAATCCGCTACGCAGTAGATGGCTTTTTTGAGCCGGAGTTTCCATATGCCTTAGATCCGACCTTCAAGGCAGCAAAGACAAGGGTCGAATGCAAGGAAAAGAAGAAGGTGGTTGAGATTAGCACCTCAGTGCTGAAGTGTGTGGTTTCCACCAAAGACCTACAAATAGACATTCAAGATGCGAAGACGGGGGCTTCAATCTGTACAGATAGTGCCGCGTTCGAAGCTCGATCGACTATCCTGAACGGCGTCGAATGGTTGAAGGTTCACAAATCTTCTAGCAAAACCGTTCGGTACTATGGACTAGGCGACAAGAGTTGTTCTCTAGATATGCGAGGGCAGAAATTGCAGAACTGGAACTCAGATTCTTTCGGATATAGTAAAACTTCCGATCCTTTGTATCGTAGTATACCGTTCTATTACGCCCTTGATGAAGGCCAAGCTTATGGCATCTTCCTACACAATAGTAACAGAAGTTTATTTGATTTTGATAGCAAACGTAAAGGCAGCTGCACCATAGAGACCAAAGGTGGCCAGATGGACTATTTCTTCATTTACGGCCCGGAACTGGATCAAGTAGCTGGACAGTACATGGAAATGACGGGTAAGCCGGAGCTTCCCCCATTGTGGTCTCTCGGATTTCATCAGTGCCGGTGGAGTTATTTTCCAGAATCAAGAGTGGTACATCTCGCCGATACATTTCGGGAAAAAGAGATTCCTTGCGACGCCATCTATCTAGATATAGACTATATGGATGGGTATCGATGTTTCACCTGGAATCACGATCACTTCCCCAAGCCTAAAAAAATGATCAAGAAGCTGCGGAAAAAAGGTTTTCATACCGTAGTAATGATCGACCCCGGGATCAAAGTGGATAAAGATTATCATGTATACAGTGAAGGGATAGAAAAAGATGCCTTTTGCCGACGTACAGATGGCACCTTAATGACCGGACCAGTATGGCCGCCCGATTGCGTTTGGCCAGACTTCACTGACCCCGAGGTGAGAGAATGGTGGGGCCCGTTGTATGAAGACTTGTATGTTCGTGATGATGTTAGCGGTTTCTGGAATGACATGAATGAACCTGCCGTATTCAAGGTAAACAGCCTTACCTTCCCTGACGAAGTACATCATCACTTTGAAGGACAAGGCGCCAATCATGCCAAAGCTCATAATATTTACGGTCAGCAAATGGCCAGGGCTACCTATGAGGGCTTGAAAGATTTGAAACCTGAAAAACGACCATTCTTGGTGACCCGAGCTACTTTTTCGGGAGGACAGCGATTTGCTGCGGTCTGGACTGGGGATAATCTGGCCGATTGGGAACACCTTAGACTGGCAAATCTTCAATGTCAGCGTTTAAGCCTTTCTGGGTTCTCCTTTGTTGGAACCGATATTGGCGGTTTTGCCGGCGTTCCAAGTGGCGAGTTATTGGTTCGTTGGTTGCAGTTGGCTATTTTCCATCCTTTCTACCGCATTCATTCTATGGGTAACAATGTGGATGGAGCTGCAGAAGCTGAGGCGGATCAGGTAGCAGAAGCTGAAAGATTGAACCGGCTTGATCAAGAGCCTTGGGCCTTTGGAGAGGAGACTGAAGCTCTAGCTAAAGCAGCCATTGAGTTACGATACGAACTTCTTCCCTATATATACTCGGCATTTTATCAACATGTGTATGATGGACTTCCTGTGCTTAGATCTTTGGCCTTCGTTGATCAAAATGATCCAAATACCCATAAAAGGGAGAATGAATTCATGTTTGGGGACCAGCTTTTGGTTTCTCCGGTAGTAAAAGAGAAAGCACGCTCCGTATCCACTTATTTACCGAAAGGTCAGTGGTTTGACTACTACACGGGAAGGTCATATATGGGTGGAAAGCGATACAGCATTTCTACGAAGATCGACCGTATTCCCATTTTTGCCAAAGCGGGAGCCGTTATTCCACATTTCCCGGTCATGCAGTATACCGGAGAAGTGCCGGTCAAGGAAATAACCTTAAACGTTTACGCGGGCAGCGGTTTCGGTCAATGCTACCTCGATGCTGGTGATGGGTATGGCTATCTGAAGAAAGACTTTAAACTCTGCCAATACACCACGGAGCTATCCGAAAATGGCAGCCTGCAAATCAAACAAGAACAGAACGGAAAATACAAAGCAGATTGTAAGGTGTACAAGCTTAAATTATATGGGTTCGAGTCTCCCCCTAAAGAGATAATGATTGACAAGAAGGCCTATTCCTGTAAGAATGAGGATGGCATATTGGTTATTAAAAAGGTTCCGTTTAAGTTCAGTAGCATTGTAGTTCAGCCCGCAGGCTAGAGGTCATAACCGCACTTATAACTCAATACTTTTCATGGAAGTACTCATGGGTACCGACTTCCTTGTTGATTTTATTGGTTGCCTCTTGAGCTCTTAGCTCAACTCTACGAATTTTACCACTAATCGTTTTTGGTAGCGATTCAGGAAATTCAATAATGCGAGGCACCTTGTATTTGGCCAAACCTTGCTCCGAATATTTAAACAAATCGTGAGCCAGGGCTTCGCTAGCTTGAACCCCTGCCCGAAGGATGACAAATGCCTTTACGGCATAACCCCGCATTTCATGTGGACTTGCCACTACAGCAGCCTCCACGACATCAGGGTGTTCAACCAACACACTTTCTACCTCAAAGGGTCCAATGCGATAAGCCGAAGCCTTAATGACATCATCGTTGCGTCCAATAAACCAGATAAAACCATCTTCGTCTTTATAGGCTTTATCCCCAGTATAATATAGCCCATGCTTAAAGGCTTTACCTGTTCGTTCAGCGTCTTCTAAATATTCAATGAAAATCCCATTGTGTCGGCGCTCATCTAGCTTTACGCAAATTACCCCTTCTTCCAATGGTGGCACCTCTTTCCCTTCTTCATTATGGATTCCAATATTATACATGAACATTCCCTTGCCCATCGATCCTGGCTTGAGTGGCTGCCCCGTTAGATTTCCAGCTAAACATGTTGTCTCAGTCTGGCCATAGCCATCTCTTATCCGAATTCCTGTCCCTTTCTCCCATTGATCAATCACATCAGGGTTTAAAGGTTCTCCGGCGGCACAGCTGGTTCGTAACTTCAGGTCGAACTGCCTTAAGTCCTCCTGAATCAGCATACGTAAAACTGTTGGGGAACCGCAAAATGTTGTAATTCCATACTCACTCATAGCTGCCAATTGTTCCTTTGGTACAAATGCATCTACCTGATTGGCAAATATCGTAGCCCCCATATTCCAAGGTGCGAAAAAGCTACTCCAAGCAAACTTTGCCCAGCCTGGAGAAGAAATATTATAATGTACATCACCATGTCTACATCCTACCCAAGCAGCCGTAGACAAATGTCCGAAGGGATAAGTAAAATGGGTGTGCACAACTACTTTTGGAAGCCCGGTAGTCCCTGATGTAAAGAAATACAGAAAGGGATCATCAGCGAGCGTCGATGCTGCGGTAGCAGAAACCGGCTCGTTGTCCGCATCTGCCAAGGAAATCCACCCATCTCTTGTTCCTTCCGTCAAAATCTTAAGTTTCATCTTTTTCCCAAATTGCTGCTCGGCCTCATCCAGCTTGGGCGCTCCCTGCTGATCAGAGATTACAATTTCCGGAAACAGCGATTCAAAACGGTACAAAAGGTCCCTTGCACTGAGATTCGTCGCCGTAGGCATCAGTATGAATCCTCCCTTTATAGTAGTCAGGAAACTCAACCAATTGGCCGGGACTAGTGGCAAAAGCGAATAGATATGATCGCCTGCTCTAGCACCATGGTTTCGCATTAGGTTGAGCAGCTGATTGGAAGACTCATAAATCTCTCTAAAGCTAAAAATCTTTTCCTCATCACCATATCGCCAAATCAGCGCCCGATCTGACGGGAAGGCCTCCACATTTAGTGGGTAAAAGATGTCCTCTACCCAGTTAAAATATTCTGGTTTTTCCAGCTTATATTCCGACAGCTGTGTATAGTCATGAGCAGCAAGATCTCTGCGAACCTTACTAAAGAAAGACCTAATATCCATATCCATTATCTTATATACTTGGTATTGACAATTTCCGCTAGATATAAATAACTGAAAATAAATCCTATTTTAACAGAAGAATATTCAACAGTAACTAAACATGGCGAAAGATCAATTGGCATGATGTAAGTATCATCCAATTTAATTGTAAAATACTCCATTATGTGGAATCAAATACATCAGCAACTTAGTTTTCAAAAAGATGTATTAGTAGAGCGAAAGGCCTATTTCTCTTCCAAGAATATTGAATTACATTTCTATGAAACCATTACGCCAGCACAGCGTGTACCCATCGAATTTAGTTCACCTGTCGTGGCACTGATGTTGCAGGGCGAAAAGATTTTGGAAATGGAAGGTTTAGGACGATTTCAGTACTGTCCAGGAGAGAGTCTCATCGTTCCTGCAGAAACTAAGATTAGCATCGATTTCCCGTCTGCTTCAGAAGAAAACCCAGTACAGTGCCTAGCATTCGTACCCGAATCAGCATTGGTTGAAGAAGCACTATATGACTTCTATGAACAGACCAGCGATTTAGCCGAGCCTTCGAATGAACAAGTAGACTTTTCTACAGATTTACTGCTGCGAGATCAGCGCATTTTACAGACCGTGAAATATCTGCTCTTTCTGTTTCAGGAGAACAACGAACATAGAGATCTATTCATCAACATGACCACCAAAGAATTGGTCATTAGAATATTACAATCCAAGGCGCGTCGGAGGTTTCTATCACATTTCCAAGGTGGGGAAAATGCCATGAACCATATTGCGCGTTATATTCGACAAAATATCTATTCGCCTCTTTCGGTGCTGGAATTGTCCAAGCAGGCAAATATGAGTAAGTCAAAATTCTTCAATCTATTCAAAAATTCCTTTGGTATCACCCCAAATGAATTCATCATTCGAGAAAAGATAGAAGAAGCCAAAAAGATCATCCTTCGATATCCGAAGAAATCAATAACTGCTATTGCCTACGATTTAGGATACTCCGACACCAGTTATTTCTGCAAGCAATTCAAGAATATCATAGGTTCCAGTCCTAATACTTTCCGAAAGCTGAATCAGACGGATAGTTGAGGTTGTCGAGTCTAGAAACCAAGCGGCCCCTGCTAGAATATAGCAGGGGCCGCTTCTTTAGATCAAGTTCCTATTAAAGGTTACTTTTTCTTCTTCTTCTTCTGCGCTTCACGCTGAGCTTGTACTCGCTGTTGCTCCTTCATGGCAGCCTCTAGCCGCTCCTGGAAGCCAGACTTCTTCTTAGGTTTCTTCTTGTTCTCTTCCAATTCAGCTCGAACTTTATCCTGATCGATGATATAATTCTTAGTAACCACCGTCTGTCCGATATTGAATAAGTTACTGAAGAATAAGTAACAGGTTAGACCTGAAGCATAAGTATTGAAAAACCCTAAGAACATGATGGGCATCAAGTACTGCATGTACTTCATAGCAGGGTTTGCCGACATGTCCATGTGCTTAGTATTGTAATAGGTATAGATCAGAGTAGTACCCGCCCAAAGGATGGTAAACAAACTGATGTGCCCGCCTACAAATGGAATTTCGAAAGGCAAGTAGGTCATCACATCGTAGGATGATAAATCCGTTGCCCACAAAAAGCTTGCTTGTCTAAATTCAATGGAGGCAGGGAAAAAGCGATAAAGAGCAATCCAAATCGGCATCTGCAACAACATCGGCATACACCCTCCTAAAGGATTTGCCCCAAATTCTCGGTACAACTTCATGGTCTCCACCTGCTGCTGCTGTGGATCCTTTACCTTTTCCTTCAACTTCTCAATTTGAGGCTTCAAGGCTGACATCTTCGACTGAGAATACAGCATTCTATAGGTCAAAGGATAAAGACAAAGCTTCACGATGAAGGTCAAGACCAAAATCACGATACCTTTACTACCAATAAAGGAAGATAGAAAGTTAAAGAGGGGTCTAACAATCCAACGATTCACCGTACCAAAAATACTCCATCCAAAAGGTACAATATCTTCCAGATCACTCCCTACCTGACGCAGGCGGTCAAATTCGTTTGGCCCCACGTAAAACTCCATGGCAAAGTTCTCGGTGCTGGAACGATTGTAAGGAACTTTCAGGCTAGATACGAGTTTTTTAAGATCCGCATCTTCGGTATCCAGCACTTGAGTTTCCAGAACCCCACTGGCAAAACTCTCCTTAGCGATTAGAGTACTATTGAAAAACTGGTTCGAGTGACTGATCCACTTGATCCGCTGATCATTAAGTTCTTCCACATCATCAGAAGTACAAGAGCAATAATCCACTCCTTCCTCAGCTGGTTTGAAGTAAATGGTTGAGTAGCGTCTTTCGAAATTGTGATTGATCTCAATTCGGTCTAGATAATCATGCCAGATCAGCTCAATTTCTTCGGCATTGTTGGCCAAAACATTTTGTAGGCCTTCCAATTTGATGTCGTATCCAATGCGGTAGCTATTGTCTTGCAGGTTATATTTTTGCTCAAAGTACCGACCTGAACCGGCGTTTGCTCTGAACACGACCTCATTACCGCTCTGTTGCACATCGAAAAAGAGATCCCCCGTTCTTACGCCTCCACTAGGCAGGCTAGCAATAGGCAATAGGTATTCGAACTTGTTCTTTTCATCACTAAGAAGCTTCAATTCTTCCTTAACCTCTTTCTTCTCCTCTGTCAGAACATTTTTTTCGAAATCCTTCAAGATCACCTCCTTAATTCGCCCTCCTTTATTGGTCAGCACTAAGGTCATCAACTCATTCTCCACGGTGATCAACTTCTCTTCACCAGAACCAGCAGACGAAAATGGCCCGAACATTCCCGACAATTTCTCCTCTTTCAAAGAATCAGGGAGAGCAGCAATTTCTTCCTGCACCGTTAAGGCAGTAGTTTCCTCAGGCTTAGCGATTTCAGCCTCAGCTAGCTGCTGTGCTTGTTCAATCGAATCTTGGATCTGCTGCTGCCGCTCCAATTCCTCTTGCGATGGCATATTGAATTGTTGCCAGACGATCAGCAGCACAAAAATCAGTGCAAATCCAATCAGTGTATTCTTATCCATTCATTGATTTTTTATACAAAGAGCATCGTCTTTCCTTACGCTCTTCAAAAGCAGGGCAAAGGTACAATTTTGTTCGAGCTAAAGACAAGAATGATAGATGATTCTTACTTCACCTTAGACTAAGTTGTCAATCTTTAGGCTAAAACTTGGGCTTTTAGTCGAGGAATTAAACAAATATTTAAAGGGTAAAAGCTTGAGAATCCTGTTTCGCCTTTTATCTTTCCCAATAAAACCTACGCTTTTACATGAGAATTGAAACAGATATAAAATTGGGCTTCAAGGACGTGATGATTCGCCCGAAGCGCTCTACTCTACAATCCAGATCACAAGTTTCCCTTGATCGCACCTTCGAGTTCCTGCATGGAGCTAAATCCTGGACTGGAATTCCGATCATGGCAGCAAATATGGATACGGTAGGGACTTTTGAGATGGCCGAAGCTTTGGCAAGGCATCATCTATTCACAGCCGTGCACAAGCACTATCAGCATCAAGATTGGGCCAAATTCTTGAATATTGCCCCAAGAGATATTGCAGAATATATTGCCGTCAGCACTGGAACAGGAGAAGCAGATTCTGAGCGCTTAGCCACGCTACTAAGTTCTTTCCCACAGCTCCGCTTCATCTGTATTGATGTAGCCAATGGTTATTCTGAACACTTTGTGGAATTTGTTAAGCGCACAAGAGCGCAATTTCCGGATAAGGTGATTATAGCGGGTAATGTTGTAACCGGGGAAATGGTAGAAGAACTACTACTAGCGGGGGCAGATGTGATCAAAGTGGGTATTGGTCCTGGATCTGTATGCACTACCCGAGTAAAAACGGGGGTAGGATATCCTCAGCTATCAGCAATTATTGAATGTGCAGATGCTGCGCATGGACTGGGCGGGCAGATCATTGCGGATGGTGGCTGTAAAATACCGGGTGATATTGCTAAGGCCTTCGGAGGTGGAGCTGATTTTGTAATGCTAGGAGGCATGCTGGCGGGACATGATGAAAGCGGGGGGGAGTTAATCCAAAAAGATGGAAAACACCTGAAATTATTTTATGGAATGAGTTCCAAAACCGCCATGAATAAGTACGCCGGTGGTGTGGCAGATTATCGAGCATCAGAAGGTAAAACAGTAGAGATCCCCTATAAGGGAGCGGCAGAGGAAACCGTCAAGGATATTCTAGGTAGTCTGAGGTCGACTTGTACCTATGTAGGAGCTAGTCGTCTTAAGGAATTGACCAAGCGAACTACCTTCATCCGAGTTCAGGAACAACACAATGAGGTGTTTTCATAAAGCAAAAGCTAGAAATGAATCAGCCAGGTCAACAATAGCTGACCTGGCTGAATTATGTTTCATTTGTACAGATGCTAATTAGACCACAGCAGTTCCCTCTGCCCATTGTCCAACCTTGATTCTACCAGGATAGACCTTCAGGGCTTCTTCCAAACAATCCATTGCTGCGTGAAGGTCAGTGGTGTTAAGTACATATGCAATTCTAACCTGATTTACCCCTAAACCTGGTGTGGCATAAAAGCCTTCACCTGGGGATAACATGACGGTAGAACCCTTATACTCAAATTTTTCCAGCAACCACTGACAAAAATGATCGGCATTCTCGACTGGAAATTCTGCAAAACAATAAAAGGCACCACCTGGAAGGTAGCTAATCACACCGTCCATTTTCTGTAGTCTGTCGAAAACGACGTTTCTACGGCGATCATACTCTTGCTTGACCTCATTCATGTAGGTATCATCCATATCCAAGGCTCCTTCTGCCAGGATCTGTCCCAAGCCTGGAGGGCTCAGTCGTAACTTAGCATACTTTACTACAGCATCAATCAATTCCTCATTTCGAGTAACCATGGCTCCTACCCTAGCGCCACAAGCACTGTATCGCTTCGAAACAGAGTCAATTACCACTACATTATTTTCAATCTCTTCCAACCTCAGGACCGAAAAGAAATCTTGACCATCGTAGCAGAATTCTCGGTATACTTCATCAACAAAAAGATATAGATCATACTTCTTAACCACCTGGGCCAGTTCCTTCAAGGCCTTTTCAGGATAAAAACAGCCCGTTGGGTTGTTCGGATTGGTGATAAATATCGCTTTCGTCTTAGGTGTGATTACAGCTTCGAAGGCTTTGGCATCTGGAAGCGCAAAGCCATCCTCCAAATCACAGGTTACGGGAACCACATTCACATCGGCGATATGCGCAAAACCGTTATAGTTGGCGTAAAACGGTTCTGGAACTACCATTTCATCCCCGTGATCCATGCAGGCTAGGAATAAGAACTGGATAGCTTCAGAAGCACCAGTAGTAACCACTACTTGATCAGCCGTGATCTCTGTCCCAAACTTGGCGTAATAGTCCACCAACTTGGCTCGATAACTGGCATTTCCGGCTGCCGCGCTATAAGCTAATATCTTCAGGTCAGTTTCTTTTACTTTCGCCATGGCCGCCGCAGGTGTTTCAATATCAGGTTGTCCAATATTAAGATGATACACGTGCTTCCCTTCTGCCTTTACTTTATCGGCAATAGGCACCAGCTTTCGGAACGGAGATAGAGGTACCTCCACTCCCCTTTTTGAAATCGATGGCATGATAAATTAATAGTTTATTAAATAAAAAAGTGCGCCAAAAATAGTCCTATTTACGGGGGAATGAAAGCTTAGTTGTCAATCAACCAGCCTTTTTTTGGTTAAATTCTGAGGGCTCAGATAAAGAAATGAAGTATTATACGTTGTAAATCAGCTTCTTACTGATCTTTTTTTCTGTTTTCTTACTACCACTGACTTATGTCAATAGGATCAAAGGAGTTAAACGCATCCTCCGGAACCTCTTGAAAAACCGCTATATCCGACAGTTGAGGTCTACCACGGTCACCGGATAGCTGCAGGTCTCCATGTTTTTTATAGCTCTTCCATGGCATCGCGAATCGTGGTGATTCATCCTCAGCACTGGTGTAAAAATCCCACTGACAAACCAAATTTGTAGCCGGATCCACGTAGACCAAATATTTGTTTTGCGGAGTTACCCCCACCTCTTCGAAAGTCAGGGCCAGGACTTCAGCGGTTTGCCCTTCCAGCGTTGTATCTTGTCCTACGTAGTTAAGCGTCACGCCAGAATCTTTCAGTTTGAAAGGCATTACCAACCAATAAGAGTCATTGATCCAGATTCGAGTTCCTCTGCCGACATAGGTCTCCAGACTGTCCGCATTTTCAAATACCACTTCTCCTTTCTTCACTTTCCCGGTTCCATCTGCTAGATTCACCAAGTATGTAGTGCTGTCTCCCGGTGAATCGATTCGCACTCTTTGGCCTTGCTTATCCCATAATAGCGTTCTGCGACCAAAAAAGTTCCAGTGGAAGTATCTCGTTGTATCCCAACTCTTTCTTCCTCCCATGGCGGTCATCACTTTATCAGCCCATTCGATAGCTTTGGCATCAGAATCTTCTTCATTAAACCCATCTGCTGCCGGATTGCCAACTACTTCTTCGACACCTGCTTCAGCTGAAGCTTGGTTAGCTTGATCACAAGCAACTGTGAAAATCAAAAGTAAAGTGGCTAATAGAAGGAATCTCATAATGTCTGCTTTTTCAATTGGGCCGAAAAATACGCAATTTTTCTAGTAGCAGTCCTATTGCACTGAGACTTCTTGATTGCGTCACAGAAAAAGGGCCTCAACTCCTAATCGGTTGAGGCCCTAGAGTAGCTTAGCTACTTATTCTCTCGAGGGTTCCTATTTAGGCGCTTTGCCTCCATCTAGGAATTCTTGGTACTCTCGCAATGCTCGCCAGTTTTCTTCGGCGGCTAATTGGGCTTGCTTTGGCCAGGTAGTAGGGTCAGCCAAGCGGTAGCGATCCCCAGCTTCTGCTAAGATCTCTTTCAAGCGATCAACCGAAGTAGCTCCAAGTTCAGCTCGGTTATTGATTCCAGCTGCCTTTAAGATACTTTCGATCTTAGGTCCAATACCTTCTACAATCTGTAGATCTTCAGCTTTACGGGAGAAACCTAAGCGTTTCTGTGCTAACTTCTCCACCTTGGATGGCGTATCGGTATTCCCCTTATCGTCACGACCGGTATCCAGGAACTTCTGGTATTCGATCAGCTCATCCCAGTTTCCTTTCAAAGCTAACTCCGCTTGCTTAGACCAGGTCTTAGGATCATGCATGCGGTAACGCGATCCAGCATCCGCCAGGATTCCTTTAAGTTGGTCATAGTCAGCCTCGGCCAAATCTTTCCAGTTCTTAATACCTGCATCTTTCAACAAACCCTCAATCTTTGGCCCAATACCTTCCACGATTTGTAATTCATGAGGCTTCAAGATCGTACTTAGACTAAATGGTTTCTGCGTGCCTTCTTTCAGGCCATCAGTTCCACCAGAAGCGACGACCATAGAAGATCCACCATCATCATTACCTCCGTCCTTGGCTTGCTCAAGCTTAGCCAACAGCGTCATCTTATCCGCCTCACACTTACCTAGAGAAACTCGGAGTCCGTCCTTGTCCTTTTCTGCCTCATCTAACTTATACTTCACGCCATTGAATTCTGCTTCCAAATCGGTATGCCGTTTCTTAAGATCTGCCAATTCTCTTTGAGTTTTTTCGAGATCGGCCTTGTATTTACCCCATAGCAACCAGCCTAACAATAGACCTAGCAGGAAAGAAATAAGAGAAGCTAACAACCAGGCTAACCAACACGGTAAGCCGAAGAGCGTAGTATCTAATAATAATATATCGAATTGCATCTTATTAAAGGTTTTGTAGTTGATTCAATTAGTTTTTGATGAGTCGAACTTCTGCCCGTCGGTTATTATGCCGACCAGCCTCCGTATCGTTCGTATCTACAGGTTGAGTTTTGCCTTTAGAATCCGTTGTGATCTGGTTTCTATTAACTCCTTTAGCTATCAAGATATCTCTGATCTCCTTAGCTCTACGTAGTCCAAGCGCTAAATTGGCATCATCACCACCTACATTATCAGTATGACCAGTGATGGTAACCTTTTCACCAGAAGTCTTAATGCGGTTTGCCAAGCGATCCAAGTAGTCATCAATAGCTGCATCCGCTTCTTTAACCGTAGAATTGAACGGGAAACGAATGATAACTCGATCATCTAATTCTTCGACCGTCTCTTCAGCTTCCGTTTCCGGCGTCTTCCATTCGAAGTTAGCAGCTTCAAAGTAGCCCTCTTTCATGCCCTCTCTGTCATCGACAAGGCGTGCTCTGAGCTTTATTTGTTCTGCTGGAACATCAGGCGCTAGAAGATCTCTAATTTGAGCTGCTCTGGCGAAGCCCATATTGTCAAAGCCTTCTGGTGCCTCCTCTCCCTCGAAATAGAAACCTGTGATTTCCAGGATGTTGTTTTCATCCAATTGGGCGAGCAGATTTTGTTTGGTGTCATCGAAGCCGTCATTGGTAAAGGCTTGTGCATTGTTCCATTGGAAGTCGATAGCGTATCGATTGGCTACCGGAGTAGTCTCCTCAGGCTCATCATCCACTAGGGAAGTGGTATCACCTGCACCTTCCTCCGTGCAACACTGCTTTAGGCACGTTTCGTAAGCGAAAATCGTGTACAAGGCCCAAAGCACCAGCACACCTATGACCTTAATTGGTGCGGACATATGTCAACTTGTTTGTTAGTAAAAAAATATTCTCTAAAACGTATTGAATACCTTATCAAATTTGGTGATCTAACCAAAAATAATAATAAATCTTGGAGTCAGGGCAATCCGGGCGCCGTTTTACTGATGTGTAAGGGAGTTGAATATTACCAATGACTAGAACGTGTCCATGAGAAGAAAAAAGTAGATGTTGGGATCAAGTACTTACAATTCTTAGACGGGACATTTCCTGCGGAGTCACAATTAGTTGTGGACTTTCTAACACTAAGCTGTAGAGCGATGACAAAACATTGTCTAAGAACGGAAAATCTTTATATTTGCATACTGTTTACCCAATGTTAGGATAGCTAGATTGTCAGCATGCGAACTAAGGGTTTAGTTTATTTGTTATTCTAATCTGTTGGTGATAGCAAAATAATTAATAATAACTGAAAATAAAAAAAATCGTTGATTCATGTTCGAAAGTCTTAGTGATCGCTTAGAAGGTGCGTTTAAGACCCTGAGGGGAGATGGGAAACTAACTGAGATCAACATAGCTCAATCGATAAAGGAAATCCGTAGAGCGTTGGTATCTGCTGACGTTAACTATAAGATAGCCAAAGAATTCACTGATAAAGTTAAGGATAAAGCCCTAGGTCAGGAAAATGTCTTGAAAGCTGTAAAGCCTGGAGAATTGATGGTGAAGATCGTCATGGACGAGCTCGTGTCCTTGATGGGTGGCCAAGCTGCAGGAATTAATATTAAGGGAGAACCAGCCGTAGTGCTAATTGCTGGTCTGCAAGGTTCGGGTAAGACGACCTTTTCAGGAAAGCTGGCTTTGCACTTACGAACAAAAAGGAACAAAAAGCCTCTTTTGGTAGCTTGTGATGTGTATCGCCCAGCAGCTATCGATCAGATCACCGTTTTAGGTGAGCAGGTTGGTGTTCCGGTATATAAAGAGGTAGAAAACAAGAACCCTGTAGAGATCGCCTTGAAGGCCATCAAATATGCGCAAGACAACAATCACGATGTTGTCATTGTGGATACGGCTGGTCGTTTGGCCATTGATGAGGCCATGATGGAGGAAATCTCTAATGTGCAGAATGCCATTCTACCGAATGAAACCTTGTTTGTAGTTGACTCCATGACGGGTCAAGATGCGGTGAACACCGCCAAGGCATTCAACGAGGTAATCAACTATGACGGGGTGGTGCTTACCAAGTTAGATGGTGATACCAGGGGTGGTGCAGCTCTATCCGTAAAGTATACGGTAGGGAAGCCGATCAAGTTTGTCAGTACAGGCGAGCAGATGGATACATTAGATGTGTTCCATCCCGATCGAATGGCTCAGCGGATTCTTGGTATGGGTGATATTGTTTCTTTCGTTGAGAGAGCGCAGGAACAATTCGATGAGGAAGAAGCCAAGCGATTAGAGAAGAAAATTCGTAAAAACAAGTTTGATTTCAATGACTTCTTGAGTCAGTTAGCCCAGATTCGGAAGATGGGTGACCTCAAGAGTTTGATGAATATGATTCCAGGGATGTCAAAGATGACCAAGAACTTGGATATCGATAATAGCGCCTTTAATAAGGTGGAGGCCATCATATTATCTATGACACCACAGGAAAGATCAAATCCTGAATTATTGAACATTAGTCGCAAGAAGCGAATTGCCAAAGGTTGTGGTCAAACCATGGATGACATCAATCGTTTCATCAAGCAATTTGATCAAATGCGTAAGATGATGCATAAGTTGAGCAAATCTCCAGGCATGGCTGGGATGATGGGCGGTGGAGGAGCCGGCCGAGGTCGTGGTCGCAGAAGGTAAATGCCCGACTAAATTGCTAAAAACAAGCCAAAGCCTGCCAGGAAATACTTTCTTGGCAGGCTTTGTTGTTACTTTTACATTCAAACCAATCTGATCTGTTATGCGCTTACTATTATTCCTTAGCCTTCTTTGTTATTCGTCCATTATCTCTGCTCAAACTACCTTCCCTTTGGATGGCAAGCTACCATCAGACCAGGATGTGATTAGTGGCACACTACCCAATGGAATGAAGTATTTTATCAAGAAAAACGCGAAGCCAGAAGACCGAGCGGAGTTAAGACTTGCGGTAAAAGCGGGCAGCTTGCAAGAAGATGAAGATCAACAAGGGTTAGCGCATTTCGTAGAGCACATGGCCTTCAATGGGAGCAAAAACTTTAAGAAGAATGAATTGATCGACTATCTCGAATCAATCGGAACACGTTTCGGAGCAGATCTAAATGCCTATACCAGTTTCGAAGAGACGGTATACATGATCCAAGCTAGAACGGACAGTTTAGATCTATTGGAGAAGGGGCTATTAATAATGGAAGACTGGGCTGCCGGCATCAGCTTCGAAGAAGAAGAAATCGATAAAGAGCGTGGTGTGATTTTATCAGAATGGAGAACTGGACTTAGTGCTGATCAGCGCATGCAACAGCAATATTTCCCCATCGCTTACAAAGACTCTCGTTATGCAGAAAGACTACCAATTGGTAAGCCAGAGATTATTGAAGGAGCAGATTATAGCACTATAAAACGCTTTTATGAGGATTGGTACAGGCCGGATCTCATGGCTATTATAGCTGTAGGTGATTTCGACCTTGCTTGGATGGAAAATCAGATTAAAACACGTTTCAGCAAGATCCCGAAAAGAGAGAATCCGCGACCTAGAGAAAAGTACGAAATCTCTTCAGATCCTTCCACCCGGTTTGCGATTTGCACGGATGAAGAAGCCACTTTTTCCAATATTAGGGTAATGTATCGACATCCACATATCTCAGTAAAGACTGTGGAGGATTACAAGGAAAGCCTCGCGCGTAACTTATATAATCGAATGCTCAACTCTCGGATGATTGAAATCCAGCAACAAGCAGATCCTCCCTTTACTTTCGCCTATACCGGTTATGGTCAAGACATGAGTAATCTGGACAACTACTTTTTATACGCTTTTGTGAAAGAAGGTGGAATGGAAAAAGGCATCACTGCTGTATTGCGTGCCACTCGTCAAGCCTACTTACACGGCTTTCAACCCTCAGAGCTTGAACGACAAAAGCAGGAGATCTTACGTGCGGCAGAAAAGGCTGCCAACGAACAAGACAAAACACCTTCCGCTGGTCTTGCCGGAGGGTTCGTCTATCACTTTCTTAAAGGAAATGCTGTACCCACCGCTAAGCAGCGGCTGGCTCTGTTACAACAGTTGCTACCAATGATCTCTGTAGAAGAGATTAACCCCTTGCCTAAAGAGTGGATCCGGCCCGAAGAAAGAGTCGTGATCGTGACCGGGCCTGATACCGAGGCTAATCCCTTACCCACTGAGGCCGAGCTGGAGCGATGGTTGAATAAGTTCGACCAGATGGATGTACCCGCCTACGAAGACAATTTGATAGCTGGCCCCATGATCAAAGAAGACTTGCCACCGGTCAAGATTGTAGCAGAACACGAGGATCCTGACTTCGGCTTGACGGAATGGCGTCTTGAAAATGGTGTTCGAGTAGTGCTGAAGCCTACCGATTTTAAGAATGATGAAATCCTTATGACCTCCTGGAGTCCTGGTGGATACTCCAACTACCAGACCGAAGAATTACCCAGCGCCACCAATGCTGTGCCCATTCTGGTGCAAAGTGGCATTGGTCCGTATGATTATGCTGCTTTGAACAAGCAACTAACCGGCAAGAATGCCGGTGTAGGCCCCTTCATCAGTGAACTGTATGAAGGGCTGAGTGGTAACAGTTCCAAGAATGATCTGGAAATGTTGTTCCAATTGACCTACCTCTATGCTACTGCTCCTAGGAAAGATCCCGAAGCATTTGCCAGCTACATTAACCGGCAGAAGTCAATCTTCGAAAACATAATGACCAATCCCTACAATTATTTTGGCTTACAAAAACAGAAGATCAAATACAATGATCATCCAAGGCGACAGATCACCAATATGGAAACCCTGGAAAAGATCAATCTAGATAAGATTTTACAAGTTTACCGAGATCGGTTTGCAGATGCCAGTGACTTCACTTTCTTCTTTGTGGGTTCCTTTTCCCCGGAAGAAATGAAGCCTCTAGTTCAAAAGTATTTGGGCAACCTACCCAGCACAGGTCGTTCAGAAAGTTGGAAGAACGTCGGTGTTCAACTAAGCAAAGGGCAGATCGACACTACCTTCGTAAAGGGGAAAGCACCAAAGGCTTTGGTGGAACTATTGTATCACAATGATTTCCAATTCAATGCAGACAATAGATACGCTTTGGGGTCCTTGGCAAGTCTTTTGAGGATTAAGCTTCGCGAAGCCATGCGAGAGGACGAGGGCGGAGTGTATGGTGTCAGTGTACGCGCTTTCAGCAGTCAATACCCAAAGCCAGGCTATAATATACGAATCAGCTTTAATGCAAACCCCGATCAGGTGCACAAGCTAATCGAAATCACAAAATTAGAGATTGATAAAATCAAGGATGAAGGAGCGGCAGAAAAGGATATCACGAAGATTATAGAAACGCAGAAGCAAGGGCGGATCAAGAATCTTAAGGAAAATCGGTACTGGCTAGGACAGCTGAGTTATCGCTATCAGAACAACATACCACTAGAAGGCCTTAAACTTGAAGTCCTCGAAAATTACACCAAAAGGCTTAATAGTGATCTAATGAAAGCTGCAGCTCAAAAGTACCTGAATACGGAGAATTTCATGCAGTTTCTACTATTGCCTGAAACCGAAGAGCCCTAGGTCTTTCATTGGGAACTTATGCTCCATTAAGCGCTGCCTTATACACTTGGAGACAGCGCTCCCTGGCCATTTTATGATCGACCATGGGAGCGGGATAAGCCGGTGTTCCGTATTCTGGAACCCAGTGCCTGATGTAAGTTTTCTGCTTATCGAATTTCTCCATCTGAGAGGTAGGATTGAAAACCCTGAAGTAGGGCGCGGCATCGGTGCCACTACCGGAAGCCCATTGCCATCCCCCATTATTGCTAGCCAGATCGAAGTCAAGGAGCTTTGCTGCAAAATAGGCTTCTCCCCATCTCCAATCAATTAATAGGTGCTTGGTGAGAAAACTTGCCGTGATCATTCTGACTCGGTTGTGCATGTAACCTGTGGCATTCAGTTCTCTCATACCTGCATCCACTATGGGATAGCCTGTTTTCCCTTCGCACCATTTCTTAAACTCCTCTTCATCATTGCGCCATGGAATTTGATCATATTTTGCTCGGAAGGCAGCCTTCTCAACGTGCGGAAAATTCGACAGGATCATGGCATAGAAGTCTCGCCAAATCAATTCATTTAAAAATACCTCACTCAAGCCGATGGTATTTCTTGCCTTCTGTCTAATGCTAATGGTCCCGAAACGGAAGTGCAGCCCTAGTTTAGAAGTACCTTCAATACCCGGAAAATTTCGTTTGTCTCCGTATTCCCTGATTCGCTTCCGGTTTACTTCCACTGAAGGATAAGGGACTGAAGTTTCCTGAAAGTCCATGTCTTGCAAGCTTGGGGTTTCTCCATCTAGTTTTACCTGATGAAGCCGATCAAAGTACTTTTCGTTTGGATAGGACTGCAGATAATAGGAGCTAGCTGCTGATACATAGGTATCCACATCCAATGCAGTTCTAGTAGTCAATTTGGCCTTCCATTTCCTACTGTACGGGGTAAATACTGTGTAGGGAGAGCCATCGTCCTTAGTAACTTCTAGTTTTTCAAATATGACCTGATCTTTATAAGTGTGCAAGGGAATGCCCGCGCTTTCCAGCAGACTGGATACTTGCCCATCGCGTTCTATAGCATAGGCTTCGTAATCATGATTGGTGTATACAGCTGCGATATCAAAATTTGCAATGACTTGCGGCCAAACTTCCTCCGGTTTACCGTAGCGAACCAAAAGATCACTGCCTAATGACCGTAAATCTTTCTTCAAGCCTTCCAGGGTTTCGTGGATGAAGCTCACCCTGGCATCTGCACGATCTTCCAGTTTATCTAGAATATGCCGATCGAAAATAAATAGAGGCAAAACATTGCCTTTCTCCTTCAAAGCATGATAAAGACCAGCATTGTCATGAAGTCTCAAATCTCTCCGGAACCAAAATATGGAAATAGATGCCATAAAATCTTTTTCTCTACGTTATTCAAGGGGGCAGGTGTGAGGAAAAGTGGTGGTCAATAGAATGCAAATCGCGCTCCTCCCTTCCCTAACCCAATTTTTAGGCCATTGTTTAAAATTTTGCTTCATAAGAAAGGGTAAAGCTGTTAACTTTGGCCACCATCTAGGCAAGTAAGCCAATTGAACTAATAAACTGAAGACAATGAAATTAAACGCTTTTTTGCTCCTTCTGATCGGATTGTTGAGTCTACAATCTTGTGGGGGTGATCAGACTGACAGCATTGCACAATTAGAAGCCAAAGTAGAAGAGAATCCGACTCCAGAGGACGCGGATGCCTTAATTGCTATGTATCGAGAATATATCGATTCGCATCCTAATGATGCTGAACAGAACTCGAAGTATTTGTACCGAGCAGCTGGACTTATGTTTCGATTGAACCGCCACAATGACGCTTCCAACCTGCTTAAAGAGGCTATAAAAGACTATTATAAGGCGAGTCAAACCGCAAACAATGCCTACCTCTTAGCCACAATTCAGGAGGAGAAGCTTAATAACCCTGTACTAGCTACTAGTGTATATCAAGCACTGGACAAAGCCTTCCCTTCCTTTGAAGAGGCGGCAGCTGTCAAAGCCAAACTACCGGCCGATCTACCTTCCATTCAGACTCGGATCGATACCCTGGCAAAAGGAATCTTTGATCTGACGACGGGTAGAGTTAATCGCCGAACAGCCAACAACTTCATCGAAAGCTGTGACCTATACAGCTTGATCGTTCCAGAGGATCCCGCTAGTCCAAAACTCTTGCACAAAGCCGGTGAAGCGGCTAGAGCCACCCGGGCCTTTAATTCTGCCTTAGATATATACGACCGCTTGTATGAACGGTACCCAGACTTTGAAAAAGCCCCTCAAGCCCTATTTCTCATGGCTTTTACACTTGACAATGATTTGCAACGTCACGATGAAGCCAAAGTCTTATACGAGCGTTTCTTAGAAAAATATCCGGATGATGACTTTGCAGATGACACTCAGTTCCTATTGCAGAACTTAGGTAAGACGGATGAGGAAATCATTCAGTCTTTCGAAAGTCAAGATGCAAGTCAATAAATCGTCTTAAAAGAAGTAGGCCCAATCACTATGTTAAGTAATTGGGCCTATTCCCTCAAGTAGCTCAAAAGAACTCGCCTTTCAGCCTATTATTCCAAATACAGATTAAATTCCACTCTCCTATTCTGATCTCTTCCAGCCTTATACTTATTGTTGGCAATTGGCTGGGTCTCCCCATAACCCGTAAAGCTCAATCTGGAAGCAGCAATACTCTTACTAACTAAGTAGTCATAGCAAGCCTTGGCGCGCTGTTCTGACAGACGCTGGTTGGTTTTAGAACTCCCTATACTATCAGTATGCCCATTGATCGCACACTTGTAGTCTGGATATCTGGTCAGAATATCAACAATCTGATCAAGAATACCTGTCGAGTTTGCCTTTAACTCCGCTCTTCCGGTTTGAAACTGAACTGCTTGCACTGCCAGGTCCAACGTTTCTTTGTCTTCTTGTGCAATTTCTGGGCAGCCATTATTACTAGCTGGTCCTTTCGTATCTGGACATTTATCATCAGCGTCGAGTACTCCGTCAGCGTCTGCATCAGGACAGCCATTGGTAGCAGCAGGGCCAGCGAGATCTGGGCAATCATCCTGAGCATTAGCAATTCCATCACCGTCATTATCAGGACAGCCATTGGTTGACGTAGGACCTTGTTCATTTGGACAAGCATCTTCGCCATCTATAATCCCATCGCCATCTGCGTCCGTGTATGGGCAGCCATCATTATCAGCAGGACCTCCTTCGGTAGGGCATTTGTCCTCAGAATCCCTAATGCCGTCCGAATCTGTATCTGGGCAGCCATTAAACTGGGACAAACCAGCAACAGTCGGGCATTCGTCATCACCATCTGTAATCCCATCGCCATCCGAATCTGGACAACCATTTAACCCAGGTACACCAGCTACCGTGGGGCAAAGATCTTGATCGTCTGGGACGCCATCATTATCGGTGTCTACAATCGGCGGCGGTTTGGGGATGCCATCTCCTATGATAAAATGTGCGCCTAATCCGAGCTGCAAATGATCTCTATTATCCTCAAAGCTTACACGATACTCCCCTTTGGTCGAGAGATAGAAATGTCGGCTTAAGCGAAAATTCAAACCTAGCCCCAAGGGTGCTTCAAAACCAACTTCATCAAAATCTTCCACATTAAGGCCGATCCCTGCTAAGAGATAAGGATAGATAAACACAGGTTCTCGAAAGAACTTTAGTTGCAAGGTGGCATCCATTCCTAACGTGCCGGCTCTATTGGTGAGCCCTACTTGCTCTGGTGGCAACACGACTTGGTTGAGCCGTAGCGGTATGGCTAAGTTAAGAAAGCTATTCAGGTGACGGACATACTCTATTTCTATCCCGGCTCCGAATTCATCTTCGATAAATTCTTGATCAATTGCCCATTGATAATTAGGGAAGACCGCGCGAATTCCCAAGCCATCTGGGGCCTCTTTATATTGTCCGTAAATCGTAATGCTTAAAAAGCAAAGACAGAGTCCAAGAATTAGTATTTTCTTCTGCATCGAGTTGGGTTTAGCATGATTCAAATATCGAACGTAGAATTTTGGGTCTCGCTATGGGATTACTCGCATAGCAGCCATGTTCTTAGGACGTCTAAAACTGATAAGAGATAAAAAGATAGGGCGAATCTGTCAAATACAGGTGAGGAAACGTCTATTTGTGGGTATGAAATCTTAGCTTTCCAGGAGCCCCCGCCCCTCTTTATTGATTTTCCCGTCTTTATTGAGCTTTTTCATCAGGCGATCCAGGATACCATTAATGAAGTCCTTGCTTTTTTCCGTGCTATAGAGTTTTGCAATTTCAACAAACTCATTCAGCGTCACTTTAGTTGGTATTGTCGGGAAATTCATCAATTCGCACAATGCCATTTTGAGCAAAATCATGTCGATAGCAGCAACGCGATCGGCATCCCAATTTTTTAGCGTCGGCTCGATCAACTCCAATAAATCCGAATCCTCATGATATACTTTGTGCAGCAGTAATTCTCCGAATTCTTTCACAGCCTCATCCGATGGCTGATAATTCTGATAAAACTCCTCACTAGTTACCGGTAAGGCTTTTAGCGTCTTCTTAATCGCTCCCACCACTAGTGATTTGTCGTCTATCCACAGTGGATAATTGTCATCCAGGACTTCTGTAAAGCTTTCGTTGTTGAGGCAATGCTTAAAGAGCCCTAAAAGAATGTCCTTATGATCACTTTGTTGACTATCAGCTTGCTTGAGATAAGCCTTGTATTGATCCGTCTTGGCAAAATCTACATAGAACTGGCGAACCTGATCCTCATCGATCTTGGCTGGTAATTTATGTCCGCGAATTAAACTATTGAAGGCATCGTTGTGGAGAAGCGAAACTATGAGCGGGTTTTCAGCGAGCTTTGCTGTAAATTGTTTGTCATCCTCGGAGGGTCGGAGCTTAGCCCGGCGTTTTTCTAAATCTTGCTTGGCATATTCCGCTACGCGAATCAGTAGAAGCAGATTGAATAGGTACAACTCAAAAGATAGAAATACTATCTTACGATACTGCTTGAGGGCACCATTATAGGTCAAATCTTGGTCCCTGCTGAGGGTATATAGCATCTGCATTACTTTAATGCGGACGTTTCTTCTACTTAGCATATCTTCAATTCAACTCCTTTGGGGAATAGGTATCACGTACCTGTAAAATCTGAAAAGAGTACGCTTTGATTATACCTATTGAGTCTAATTTTGTTCCAAAACTATCACAGTATTTGTCTACTGCCATTGGCGCTACAAATAAAGGGCAATTTTTTCAAACTGCCCTCATTTTAACTCTTTAATTTCCTCCTAATATATAATTGGATTTAATATCATCATAAGATGGTAGTTTCTTGTAATGCCATTTCTTGATGATTTTGCCATTATGCAGCAATACCAACCCAGGGTTTGACCGAACGATGGTTTTTAGCAAAATATCATCAGCCGTGTAAAATGGATAGGCACTTTGGGTAGCATGGCGGAAATCATCGATTCGTCCATAATCAGAATAAGCTGTAATCGCATAAGTACGATGTCCGTCTTTCTCTGCTGCCTCCATAATGGGATTCACAATCTCTACCCAAGGTTTCAAATAATCTGAATCCCAATTGTAGACATCGATCTGCTGTTGGCGTTTATTCGTAGCCATGACAGATCTCTGCAGTTGGAATGAATCAGGAGCAATCTGTATGGTATCAATTTGATAGACCGTATCGGTTACCAATTGGACATCTGTACCATCTATTCCGTATAGACGGTAAGCTACAATCATAAAGCTATACCCCTGCTGGCTTAGGATATCCTCCGTCACCTCATCTCCATTTTCATCACTCACTTCAAAATCACTGATCTTGGTGGCTTCTATGGCCGGCTCCGATCTCACTTGCTCTAAATCCCATTCTTCTTTCGGGTACTTTTTGAATTCTTTCATATACTGATCAAAGGGCAGTTCTACCACCTCTTTGGTCTCCTTATTGGTCATCTTATAAGCTAGGATTTCGACATTGGCAGCGGCTTCAGCTTCTAAAGCCTTACGTTCAGCCACATTCACGCCTTCTTTGAAAGGACGGAAATCTGTATGAGGAAGATCCCAGGAGAAATTACTGAAGCAGTATAAGCTCACGGCTCCCACCGTCAAAGCTGTGACAAGCAATCTTGTAGCCGTATTGAATAGTTGGTGCTTTTGCTTATAAGCTAAAATGAAAAGGATGGCAGGAATCATCAAGAATACATCCTTTAAGAAAGAAATCTTTGGTTTCAACTTCAGAAAATCGCCAAAACAGCCGCAATCTGTCACCTTCATATTGGTCTCGACATAAGGGCCCCATTGTCCAAACTGGAAAAAATTGACTCCATCAGGGACATAACCTGTCAAGAAGGTGAAGCCTGTCAAGAAGGTGAAGAAGAAAACAATGGCAAAAAACACCCAAGCGGTAAACTTGCGCATAGCCCCTACTATAAGCATCACACCCAATGCTATCTCTAGCACAATCATAAATACGGAGAACCCTAATGCATAATTAGAAAGCCAGGGAAACAGGGGAGCTAAAAAGGAAAACCAAGTTTCACTGAAAGTGGATTCAAATTCAGCGAAGTATTGCTCCATCTTATATGCTGTTCCTAAAGGATCAATGGCTTTCACCCAACCGGAAAATATGAAGAGTGCCCCTGCAAAGTTCTGCAGGTAACTCATCGGCCAGTTTTTAACCTTTTTGAAAACGAATTGAACGATCAGGGTGAGAACTAATGCTGCGATTCCTATAATTAGGATCAATTTACCAAGTGTCATTGTACAGTATTTTTACCTTCTCCGCGAACCGGAGAATAGATCAGGCGTAAATATAGCAGGATTCAAAAGGAGTTTTGAAAATAATCTGTGAATAATTGTTAAACGGCTGTTAATGGGAGGAAGGGCCTAGTCAATTACGAGGCCCATTTGGAAGTACTGAAAATGGCTTTCGGATAGTCTTGGCCAATCCATAAATGCCAATCCTCTTGTTCAGGTTCTGTTAATAAATCCGGCTGATGCACTTTAGTAGGAGGTAGTACTTCTAGGACCGGCAACCAATGCTTCACATAAGCGCCTTGTGGATCGTATCTTTTTGCCTGCGTAATAATATTGAAGTATCTATTTTCTCTTGGATCACTACCAACGCCAGCTATGTAATTCCAATTACCGTAATTGCTGCAAGGATCGTAATCGATTAGAATAGACTCAAAATAATCAGCTCCTAGCTGCCAGTTTACCTTGAGGTCTTTCACCAAGAAACTCGCAACATTCTGTCTGCCGCGGTTGGACATAAAGCCAGTACGTTTCAGTTCTTTCATATTCGCATCGATGAAAGGCACTCCCGTCTCCCCATCAACCCATCGTTGCAATAGATTCTGGTCATCCATCCAATCGTCATTCACTTCCTCCTTAATCCCTCCTTTCAAAAAGATCTTATTCCCGTGTTTCTTAGCCATAAAGCGGAAGAAATCCCTCCACATCAACTCGAAAAACAACCAGTAGGTGGAATCATTGGCTCCCTCTTGGTTCTCAAATTTCTTAATTTCCTGGTAGATCAATTTCGGTGAAAGACAACCTTGGGAAAGCCATGCAGAAAACTTGGAGGAGTAGTCCTCTCCTAACAAGCCATTTCTAGTTTGCTTATAAGTCTGAATAGACTTAGTCTCCCAAATGAAATGCTGAAGTCGCTCTATACCTGCGGTCTCCCCTCCCTTAAAAGCAATCGGCGCTTTTGCGTCGTCTTCACTACGGGATAGGCCGAAATCCTCTAGCGTTGGAATTTCGCCTGAATCAATTCGCACTGTCAAGCTATTAAAGGGTTCAGACGGAGTGGGTAAAGGCGGACGGACCGCGACAAACCGCTCCACCTCCTTTCGGAACTGAGTAAAAGTATCTGGGGTATGATGTATTGGGAATGGAAGATCGGCCGTGTAGTACAACATTTTTCCTCGGAAGAAACGCACTTCCTGGCCTATAGACCAAAGGTTCTGCTCCAAGGCATCTTGGACTTCCACCTCTTCTCTTGTCCGCTCGCGATTACAAAGCACCCAACTAGACTTCACCTGAAGCGCCAAGTCGAATAAAATCTCTTCTGGTTTGCCTACCCTTACAATCAAGTCACTGTTTAGTGCTCGCAATCTTTCTCTTAAATCATGGATGGCTTCAATGATGAATTGGGCCCGAAAACTGCCTGTCTTTGGAAAACCAAATCTGGTCTTACCCGCAAAAGTACGTTCGTCAAATATGTATACGGGAATGACCTCTTCTGCACTTTTCAAAGCATCGGTTAATGCCTCATTATCGTGAAGACGCAAATCCTGTCGAAACCAGACAATAGCTCGTTTTTGTTGCATAGTCAGGGCTTTTGAAAGTCTCCATTGAGCCTAAGTTTATGCTCCTTCTTTAGGTAAAGAAAAGATGACACATATTCAGGCTGAATTCTGAAATAGGTGATGGTTGGGTGACTCAAAGCGTATTTCCTACAACATCCATATCTACAGAAAGGTAGTAGAAAAATATCTCTTTCTTGATGATTTAAGGCAGTTTACTGTACAACAAAGATGGCCCCATTTGGTTTGTCATTCTGAGGTAAGTTTATTTCTTTGATTCGCAAATGTAAAAATCCTTACGAATAGCATGAAAAATTCACCCTTCTATTGGACCAGGAATTTGTGGGTGTTCATCTCAAGTTTGTTGCTTCTAGCCAGTTGCGGCTCTGGGAATAAAGAACTTCCTATTCTAAGTCGCCAAGTGGAGAAGGATGGAGAGCTGGTTTACCAAACTATCCCATCTTTTTCCTTCATCAACCAAGACAGCCAGGTGGTTAGCAACGAAACCTTCAGTGAAAAGGCCTACGTCGTCGATTTCTTTTTCACCTCTTGTCCTACCATCTGCCCAATACTGGCGCAGCAGATGCTCAAAATACATGATCATTTCGAAGCCGAACCTAAGCTGGCCCTACTATCTCACACCATTGATCCTAAACGTGATACCGTAGCTAAATTGGCTCACTATGCCGATAATTTAGGGGTTAGGAGTGACCGCTGGCACTTTGTAACGGGACAAAAGGCAGATCTGTACGACATTGCCGATGATTACTTCAATATTGTGATTGAAAATGCAGACGTGCCGGAAGGAATAGATCACAGTGGACGATTGGTACTAGTAGATCAGCAAAAACATATTCGGGCTTTCTGCAATGGCACAGATCCAGCAGAGGTAGATCAATTTATCGTCAAAATTGAGCAACTTTTGGCTGAAGGAAGGAAAGTTGATTAAAGATGGCCTATCATTGTAATTGATTGCCAAATTTTCAACAAAAAGGCTCTTTGCTCGTTTCGAGGGCAAAGATTGAGAAAGAAAAGCGTATGAGAATTATTAGCGGAGTATCATGTATCGTCCTCTTGGCTTGCTATCTATCTTTCCACGCTTGTAAGGATACCCCTTATCAGCAAGGGAAAATACTGTATGAGAACTTTTGTGCTAACTGTCACATGGACGATGGCAGTGGTCTGGAAGGGCTAATCCCTCCGCTTGCACAGGCAGACTATTACAAGAAAAATGTCATTGAAAGTGCCTGTTTGATCCGCAATGGAATGGACGGACCGGTAGAAGTTAATGGCCAAACCTATAATCAGCCGATGCCAGGGACGGATAAATTAACAGAATTTGAAATTGCCAATATCCTCAACTATATCAATGAGGCCTGGTATGACGACCTGCCTTATGTGAAATTGGAGGATGTCCGAGCTATGCTGGAAAGCTGCAAGATGGAATAATCCCCCTAGAAACCAATCTTTATAGATGCACTAGGCAAAATTGGAAACTGGTTCACCCTAGTGTTAGTGATTCGATCCAAGTAGAAAATGTTGTCCCGATCGTAGACATTGGTAACGCTAGCCACCACTTCCATAAAACTACTACCAACCAGTTCTACTCTCTTTTTTAGGGAAGCATCTAATCGATGATAAGTGGATAGTCGGCCTCCGTTTCGTTCTTCGGCTAAAATCGTTCCCAAGTCAAAATTGCCCTGAAGAATATCTTCCACCAGAATCTGATCAAACCCAATTTCCTGAAAAAATCCTTGCGTTTGGGTAAAGGGAAAACCGGTACCAAAATTCCAACGTAGGCTCGCCTCCCAAGTCTTATCACCACCAAATTGATAGGTGGCGAGAGCATTGACATTGTGACGACGATCAAATATGGTGAAGTACGTCTGCTCACCATCAAAGCGATCCACATAGCCCAGGGAATAGGTTAGCCACAGGTACCAATTTGGGTTCTCAAACTTGTACGAAAAGTCGATACCATAAGCATTTCCTGTTTCAACAGCAAAATCTGGATCAGTAGCACTAAGCTTATTTCTATTAATACTGATGAGCTGGGAAAACCGCTTGTAGTAAGGTTCCACATTGAGGCTAGAGTTTCGGGTAATATCGAGTTCTGCTCCAGCGATTGCATGAGCAGACTTTTGCAACCGATGATTGGTTGGATCGAAGGTACCTGGCCTAAATAAAGATTCTTCGGGTCCGGCCAAAAAGCCCACGAAGAAGTTGACTACATCTGATTCATTGACCGTGGAAATGAGATTCTGAGAGTACAATCCTCCCGCTGCCTTAAATCGAAGCCAATCACTAGCTTTGTATTTTAGCCCTATCCGAGGCTCAAAACTAAAGGCTGATTGTGAAGCATAAAAGTGTAGTCTCACCCCTGGCTCAATAATCAAATTACCCAGTTCTTGTTTGTATTTGAAGTACCCGGAAAGCTCGGTGGTAAAATCCCTCTGCTGGAAATCTAGGCCAATAAAGTTTTCAAATGAGAAATCCGTGTTAAAACCATTTACCTCAAATCCGTAATCTAATTGAGTTTTGTTACCGAAATACTTGAAATTGAGCTGAGCGCCGAAGCTCGTTACCCCACTTTTTCTGGGGGCAGCATTTCCTTCCTTCAAAGTGATATCGTAAGAAGAGAAAGAGATTAATCCATCCATTACGATATTTGAATTGGCAGGAACCAAGGTGAAATTGGCGCCGGCACCACTTGTGTTCCAATCCACCCCTGCCAATCCTGCAAAATCGAAAGCATCCACGAAATTAAATCCAAACAGATTGATCTGATTTCCATTCCCCCCTACCACGGAAAGCTTTCCATACCAATCCGTATACCTAAAAGGTAAGCCAATATTCTCTGCGAGATCCGCCAAACTGGTATCGGCGGCAGCAAAAGCATAATAGCTGGTATCCACGGCATAAGCGTACAAGGAAGGGGAAGTTTGATCCAGGTAGGAGTGCTTTCCGGTAAATAAGAAGGATACACTGCTTCCTCGCTCGTCGTCCCATGGGATAATCGGGCCTTCGATCAAGGCCTTTGCTTGGAAGGGGCTAGCAGACACAAGCCCCGACAGCTTCTTTTTATTGCCTTCCCTGGTCTTGATATCAACTACAGCAGAAATCCTACCCCCATGTTCCACATTAAACCCTCCCGTCAGCACATCAACACTACGGATCGTTTCTGTTTCAAAAACGGAGAAAAAACCAATGGAATGAAAAGGATTAAAAATGGTCATTCCATCCAATAGGATCTTGTTCTGCACGGGTGAACCACCTCGGATATACAACTGCCCACCCTGGTCCCCAGAAACTACTACCCCTGGTAGCACTGGTAGATACTGTGCAATATCCGCTTCCCCACCAGTGGAGGGCAAAGAGCGAATTTGTTTAGGTGTAACCGTCAGCTGTGAAACCTGAACATCAGATCGAGCTCTTTCTCTTTCAGCTGAAACATCAACGGTACTGAGGTTCACTGCATTGGACTGCAAGCGAAGTTGTCGGTACTCTATTTTCCCCTCTTGCAACTGCACTGCTAAAGTTAAACTGTCATATCCGATGTAGGTTACTACCAGGGTATACGATCCTGCAGGCACGTTTCCTAGACTAAAGAATCCATTCAAATCAGTATTGGTGCCAAGGTCTGTATCCTGTAATCGCACCGTACCGAAAGCAATAGGCTCTCCAGTTTCCTGGTCATATACATTGCCTCGAAGTATGGCTTGCGCATCAAGATGGAGGGATAAAAGTGATACCGTTAAACTAAGGAAGAGTATTCGTACAATCATGTTTGTTTTCTAGTAAAACAGGGATTTCCAGACTTGCTTCCAGCAAGAAGGGCAAATATACCGATATTGATATATTTGCCCTTCACATTTTATGTCAGCCAAAAAACAGCCTTGGACTATCCAGGGATGTCTAGCCTTACATCAACTCTCCGGCCCCTTGCCGAAGCACGACAATCTCATCTCCCATACAATCCACCACTGTGGATGGAACATTATTCCCAATGCCTCCATCCACCACCACATCTGTAAGCTTCTTGAAATCTTCAAAGATATCGATGGGATCCGTAAAATATTCCAGTATCTCATCATCTGATTTGAGAGAAAGAGATAGAATCGGCCTTCCTAATTCTTCAACGATTACCTGCGCTATACGATTATCCGGTATTCGAACCCCAATACTTCGTTTTCTATTTTTGAAGAGTTTTGGTACCTGATTATTGGATTTCAAAACAAAAGTAAATGGTCCTGGCAAGTTACGCTTCAAAGTCTTGAACACATCATTGTCGATCTGAAATGCGTACTCAGCAATCTGGCTAATGTCCTTACAGATAAAGGAAAGCATTGCTTTTTCCGGCTTTAATCCTCGCAACCTACAAATCCGCTCCACCGCTTTTGGATTGAATATATCGCAACCCAAGCCATACACGGTATCGGTTGGATAAACAATCACGCCTCCATCTTTCAAGATATTAACTACTTGATTGATTTTACGCCCCTCTGGGTTATCTGGATTAATTCGTAGCAACATGTGATTCTACTAGTTTCTATGAATCGCCGAAAAGATCATCATCATCTAGCATATTAGCTAGAAGATCTCTAAAGGACAAACTTGATTCTAAAATATCCTTATTGATCACGTCAAATTCAGCCAGTCCATGCAAAGCTAATTCCATGTACGGAATAGCCTCCTCACCCTTCAATTTCAAAGTTGATTCTACCAACTTTCGAAGACCAGCTACGCCATCCATAGCTTTGACAAAATCTTTATCACTAGCATCATTCAACAGATCAATGCTATTTCCGCCAGCGAACCAGGCACGGATTGTACCATATGGATCCCTTTCCTGTCCACGCTTTAGTGAGTCTGGATTTGGAAAATGGTCCAAGAACATCTTCTTAATGGCGCGACCCATAAGAGCCATGGCTACATTGTAAGGACCTTCCTGTTCTCCTTCATATACCAGCTCTATCTTTCCGGTAATGGCCGGGACTACTCCCCAAAAGTCTGTAATACGAGCTTGAGTTGATTTTTCACTATTAATGAGCATTCTTCGCTCAGCCGTACTGACTAAGTTCTCGTAGGCTGAAATACTCAAGCGTGCAGAGACTCCACTTTTCTCATCAACAAATTCACTTTCCCGCGCTTCCATGGCGATTTGCTCCAAAAGGATCTCCAAAAGATCAGGAACAGCTACCCCTTCCTTTTGCTCCGCCGACAGAGAAGCCTCTTGTTTGGTAATAGCAAGAGCTATTTCAATAGATTTGGGATAATGCGTTAGAATTTGGCTCTCAATACGGTCTTTCAAAGGGGTGATAATGCTACCACGATTGGTATAATCCTCGGGGTTGGCGGTGAACAAGAACTGGATATCCAAAGGTAAGCGAAGCTTGAAACCTCGAATCTGGATATCCCCTTCTTGCAGCATATTGAACAAAGACACCTGGATACGAGCTTGTAAATCCGGCAATTCGTTGATCACAAAGATGCTGCGGTGGGCACGTGGTACTAAGCCAAAGTGGATCACACGCTCATCGGAATAAGGCAACTTAAGCGTAGCTGCCTTGATGGGATCAACATCCCCTACTAAATCCGCCACACTCACATCAGGCGTTGCCAGCTTCTCTACGTACCGCTCATTTCGATGTAACCACTCTATGGGAGTATCATCTCCTTTCTCCGCTATCAGATCGATCGCAAATCTGGACATAGGTGCTAGTGGATCGTCATTTAGCTCACTACCAGCAACTACCGGAATGTACTCATCTAACAAGTTCACCAAAAGTCGTGCAATCCGAGTCTTGGCCTGTCCTCGCAAACCCAGTAGTAGTATGTTGTGACGGGATAGAATAGCTCTTTCTATATCAGGGAGTACAGTATCATCAAATCCAATAATTCCCGAAAAGACTTGCTCTTTCTTTCGCAGCTTATCAATAAGATTGGCTCTCAATTCTTCCTTAACAGACTTACTAGTGTAGCCTGAGGCTTTGAGTTGGCCAAGGGTTTTGATATCGTTCATATTCAAGGTAACATTAAGAAATGCGTGCAATTATTTTCCAAATCTATGTAACAGCTGAAACCACTAATAGTTTGGCGGCAATACCAATACTTTAGCCTATACCTTCAGGTCATGCCATTTCTTGGAAAATAGATATAGGACTGTGACAATTGTAATGGCTAGCCAGTAGAAGATTTCTCCTGCCCAAGCCCAAGGCAAGCCTGCATTCGTGTGATTGACAATATAGTAGATATAGAGCAGATATCCCACCGCCGACCAGAATTGAATCTTTAGACCAAAGTAAGTCGCGCCAGTCCCTGCCAGACCATTGAAAAATACGCCGCCCACAGAAAAACAAATAAGTACTAGCAGAAGGACGAAGAACACTGGTCTTGCCTCAGTAATCAAGGACATATCTTCTCCTCCTAATAAGGGATAGAGTAGCTGATGCGGCCAGACGACTACTGGAATAGAAAAAATCAAGGTAGTAATCAAACAGATTTTAGCCGTTTTCCAGATAATGGGGACCACGGCCTGGCGCTTCTGCTGACCAATTAAATTGCTAACCAAGGTGTTGACACCAGATGCAAAGCCCCAACAAGGGATGGACAGAATAAGATAAACCATTCGTCCAAGGTTCGTAATAGCTAGTGGTCGTTCACCCAAGCCTTCGATAATACTGAAGAAAACAAACCAACTACCCAGTCCGACCAAAGCTTGTGCCACAATCGGGCTAGCCAGATTGAATTGCATCCGAATTAGTTTTAGGTCTATCTTTGGTAAGTTGAATAGTCGATACTCTCGGGCTTCCTTATCAAATAGAATATAAATCCCAAAAACGATAAAGGCTACCACCTCTGCGATGGTACTGGCTAATCCTGCCCCTGCAATACCCATAGCGGGCAGCCCCCACTTGCCAAAGATCAGGCCATAGTTCAAAACAATATTGACAATAGCCAGAATAGCAGTGTCTATAATGATGAAACTGGTTCGTGCTACCCCAGTGTAGAGGGCAATAATCGCCACCCCGATGTAAGAAAAGAACACCCCATAAGACCGAAAATTGAGGTATTCCATGCTCTTTTCTAGGATAACTTCCGAATTGACAAATAGGGAGAAAAAATAATAGCAGCCGAACTGCATAAAGAAGAAAAGCACAATAGATAGGCCAAATTCGTAGTACGTCATAGCATAAAAGGTCCTCCCCACTTCTTCCTTCCTCCCCTCTCCCATCCTTCTAGCGATCATAATCTGACCACCTTTCGAGAATCCAAAGCCAATTGCGGCGACCACCAGATAGAAAACCCCTACAAAACCGATAGCTGCAAAATCTACCTCACTTAAGTGATACAGGAAAACACTATCACTTAGAGCCACCACGTTCTGTGCTGCGCTGCCAAGCATGATTGGGGCTGAAATAGAGAGAATTTGACGGTATGAAGTTTTCACCTGCATGCGGGGCAAATGTAATTTTTTTTTCTTGAACTTGGTCTAAGAATTAGATGAGTGGCCTTTTCCTACACAACAAATAGATTTCGTCGCTAAATTGTTTGACGAAAGAATCTGATTTCCGTCATCTTTTGTGTTGCCTTTTCTTTTCAACTTGCCTAAAATCCCCTCCAAAACCCACTTTTTCCAACCCAAAACACATATTCTAGAGGACTTAATTTTTCTCCTCTCCCCTCCTATTTAATGCCTGAAGTGCAAAAGTGGACACACAAGGGTTCATTCCCTGAATTTTTTAAACCAATACCAAATCGAAGATGTTTTATAGGCCAGGTGAGGAATTTTATATCAATTTTTCCCCTGAGACAAATTAAAAACCTATACTTGCGGGTTCCAGTATAACGCGAGAAGCATAAATTCCTAACAGTCGTTCATAAGAAGAGAAAGCCAAACTATTTTTATGGAAAGCAAATTGTATTCCAATCCAGAGCTAAGTCAACCTAGCGCAGAAAAGATTCGGAAAGAAACTGAAATTCATGGTCGCACTTTAGTCGATAATTATTATTGGCTTAACGATCGGGAAAATCCAAAAGTTATCGATTATCTCAAGGCAGAAAATGAATACACTGCCAAGAAGATGAAGCATTTAGATGGATTCAAAGAAGATCTCTTTCAGGAAATCAAAGGGCGCATCAAGGAACAAGATGAATCTGTGCCTTACAAGGACAACGGATATTTCTATATCAGCAAATATGAACAAGGCAAAGAGTACCCGATCCATACCCGAAAGAAAGAAACCCTTGAAGCCACTGAGGAGTTGCTGCTCGACGTAAATGAACTGGCCAAGGAGAAGAGCTATTATTCAGCTGCAGGACTATCTGTTAGCCCCAACAATAAAATTCTAGCATTTGGGGAGGATGTAGTTTCTAGGAGAATTTATACCATTAGGTTTAAGAACTTAGAAACTGGCGAGTGGATTGAGGATAGAATTCCCAATACAACCGGAAAAGCAGTTTGGGCTAATGACAACAAAACGGTTTTCTATTCGGTCAAAGATGAAACACTTCGATCCTATAAGATATTTAAGCATCGCTTAGGAGAGGCCGTAGAAAAGGATGTGGAAGTATTTCACGAGAAGGATGAAACCTTCAATACCTACGTGTACAAGACCAAATCCGAAAAATACATCGTCATTGCCTCCTTCCAAACGGTCAGTTCAGAATATCAGGTACTGAATGCAGATACACCTGATGGTGACTTTCGGATCTTACAAGCCCGGGAACGCAAGCTAGAGTACGACATTGCTCATTATGAAGACAAATTTTATGTCCGTACCAATATGGATGCCCGTAATTTTCGGCTGATGGTGACTCCGGAAGATGAAGGTAACAAGGAGTCTTGGACGGAGGTCATTCCACATAGAGAGGATGTGCTTTTGGAAGACATGGATATCTTCAAGGACTATTTGGTCTTATCAGAACGAAAAGAAGGGATCACGCAGCTAAGGATTATTCCAAATCAAGGCGAGGAACACTACATTAGTTTTGGTGAAGATGCCTATATGGCCTATACAAGCATCAATCTTGAGTTCGATACGCCCTTATTGAGGATCGGCTACCAATCCCTTACCACCCCACAAACTACCTACGATTACCATATGCAGGATCGAACTTTCACCCTGCTAAAACAAAAGGAAGTATTGGGTGGATTCGATCGTGACAATTATCGCTCGGAACGCATCTTTGCTACAGCCAGGGATGGCGTGAAGGTCCCCATTTCAATTGTCTATCACAAGG
>CAJXPD010000013.1 GCA_913057785.1 uncultured Lewinella sp.
CGTTGTAATTGCACTACAAAGTAAAGGGGAAAACGAGGGGAAGATGCTGGATTTTCTGTTTTTCGACGGTTTAAAACGCTTTTTGGAGCCAATGACTCGCTTTTTGGTTTTTTGCTAGAAAATTATACTATTTAATTGAAAAACAGATATTTGTGTGAAGGTGTGGTAATTGGTGGAAAACGATTTTTACCAAAAAAGGAAGAGATGTAACCGAAAACCGGGAAGAATTGACCGAAAGCAGAAGACCACTGCTGAAATCCAGCTGAGGTCAGGGCCGAGATAGATTTTGCCTCAGAAAGTCTTCAGATTCGTGACCTCAATTTTTGAGTATCTTTGGTTAAAACGAAATACCGTTTATCATGAGAAAAATCTACCTACTAGCGGTTTCGCTATTCACTATTTCCCAATTGGTTTCCCAAAATCTAAAGACCCCTACCCTCAGTCCCTTCTCAGAGATTAAGCAGGAGGTTGGATTAACCGAAATAACCTTATCCTACGCCCGACCTAGTGCCAAAGGACGAGCAGTGATGGGGGGCCTAGTACCCTATGACGAAACCTGGCGAACTGGAGCCAATGCTTCCACCAAACTCACCTTTACAGAGGACGTCAAAATTGCAGGTAACAATCTTCCCGCTGGTACCTACGCCTTGTATACTATTCCGAATCAAAACGAATGGACCATTATTATTCATAAGAAGACAAATATGCGGAGTATTGCTGGAGGAAAAGTCAAAGCAGAGAATGACGCCTTCCGATTTACCGTGAAACCCATATCTAATCCGGTGGGAGTAGAAACCTTTACGATGCAGTTTACTGACCTTACGACCAACTCTTGTCACGTCCAGCTGTCTTGGGAGAATACCATTGTCAAATTCCCGATTGAGGTGGAGGTCGGCTCGAAAATTGAAGCACAGATGGCGGAGCTTATGAAAGCACCGGATAAGATTTCGCACCGCACCTACTTTCGGGCTGCTGAGTATTACCTGCACAATAAAGTGGATCTAAACCAGGCCATGGAATGGATTGATGCCGCATTAGCTAAGAGTGAAAACAACTTTCGCTATGGATTACTAAAATCCAAGATTTACAACGCACAAGGGAATCAAGAAAAGGCTATCAGCACTGTCAAGACGGCTAATAAATGGGCTACCGCTGCTAAGAATTCTAATTACATGGAGCAAACTCGTGTCTATCTGGCTGGTCTTGAAGAGGGATCTGGAGCACCAACTGATGATGACGCCAAGTCGACCAAGTATATAGAGGATGTTGCTAGTTTAGATAATATCCTTGATGCCCTATATGCCTCTATTTCGGGGGAAAAAGGAGTATTACGAGATTGGGATCGATTTCGGAATCTGTTTATTCCAGAAGCGAGACTCATGCCCAGTAGCAAAAATCAAGAAGGTAAAGTCGGATATCGAATCATGTCGCCAGATGAGTATGTCGCCAGATCAGGCAAATGGCTGGAAGAAAACGGCTTCCATGAAGTAGAAATTAGCAGAGAAGAGGTGGAGTACGGTTCATTGGTGCATGTGTTCAGTACTTACGAGTCGTATCGATCCAAGGCGGACGAGAAACCGTTTGCTCGTGGAATCAACAGTATTCAGTTGATGAACGATGGTGAGCGTTGGTGGGTAATTCAGATTTATTGGTTGGGAGAAACAGAAGCTTTGCCTTTGCCAGCTGAATATTTACCAAAGAAGTAGACTCATTTCAAGAATCATGTATTGCTTGTAATTACCGTCTTAGATGTATAGTGTAGTAACAAAAAACGAGGCCTATAAGCCTCGTTTTTTGTTATGGGTGACTGATCAATCCTGCTGCCCTGTCTTTTTTAATTATGCCTAAAATAATTGTATAAATATTTGACTTATAGGTTTGTGGGCTTGATCAATAGGAAGGCCATTACCAAAAAAAGAAGCATTCCTACCAAAAGAAGATGGATTCCTACCAAAACCAGAAAATTAAATCCAAGCCTTGCAGAAATAGCTTTCTTTTGTAGCTGGGGAAAACCATTTACGCGATAATGACTACCCCGAAAGAAGCTGTAGACTATCATGAAACATTTACGTGCGCTTTGCCTATGCATGTTGCTTGTGTATGGCCCATCTTTGATTGGACAGGATGCTGCTCATGCTATCGAAATGTCTTTTACACAAGACAGTCTTCGGTTTGACGACGAATTTGGGGAATTGTCCAATGTGTTAAAGATCAAGAATGGTTCCGATGAGGTTGTGACGGTCTTTCCAAAAGCAACACTTCCCAAGAATTGGCACCTGATTTTTGCCCTACCTGAAAAGCTAGTGCTCCAACCGAAGAGTCATAAGAATTTTCTTACCCTAGATCTGGCTGTTCCTACCACAGCGGATGGAGGAACTCACCACCGCATCGATCTAAGTTTGCAGAACAAGGAAGGCAAATTGATCGGACAGGAGTCCTTTCACGTATTCATACCTGTAGCTCGAAGTTGGGAGGCATATTGTGAATCCAATGAGCTATTTATACCCAAGGAGGGGAAGAAAACCTCGTTTGATATATTCGTTCGTAATACCGGGAATGTGGAGGAAGAATTGAAGGTTGATTTCTTGATGCATCCCAACTTAGATGTGTTTAAAGGACCCGCTAAGAAAATAAAGCTAGCGGCAGGGGCTGATACTACCCTTTCCTACCAAATACGCTATCTGGAAGCGCCAGTTACTTCCCAAAAGCTACCCCTCCGGTTTATGCTGGAAAGCGCTTCTACCGATTACAAGGTGAAGGGCTATATCTTCTTCGTTCTACTCGATAATGAATATGATTTTCTAAATACTAGAGGTAAAAATCTATCCGTAGAGCTGTTTGCAGGAAATGCTGGAGAGAACAATAAGATAGGACTTGGTATCAGGGCAAACGGGCAAATAGATGTAAAAGAGAAGGGACGATTAGCAGTGGACGTAAATCTGCCAAATCTCCAAGGAAATTTAGATGTTGAGAATCGTTACCTGCTGCAGTATCAGGATGAAAAATTGGAAATGGAGGCGGGCAACGACTTTATTAGCACCGAATATCGCACAGCTAAAGATACAGAGAGCAATTGGGGCGTTGGGCTGGCCCAGTATCACAGGAGCGGAGTGACTCAATTTAGTCTCAGTCGCCAAAATATCCTCAATAACAGGAGAATTAGTACTGAGTTGGAATACTTCAGTGATCCCAAAAGCAAACGACATATCGCCACGAGCCAATTCGTCTTGGATATGCCCTATAGAGAAAGGGACAATGTCTATTTCTCAGTACAACACCTGCATGTGCGAGATCGGAGCGAAAAGGCATACGTGAGCAATGCACAGCAGTATCTCTTTCGTTATGAAGGGCGACATTCTATACAATGGAATAGCAACCTGGATATCAACTATACGACTCCTCGTTTTGAGCTGGCTGAGGCAGGTTTGCTCCAAGCTTCGGGCAATTTGGCCTATCGATCAAAAAACCAAAAACAAGAAGTTTCCTTCTGGGGAAATTTTATCAATAAGGCTTCCAATAATTTTGAGAATGGTGAGCCCATAGCTTCTCTCCGTTATCAGCAATCCCAATATGCCTTGGATTACAGTTTTTTCCTGGGATCTGAGACGATGGCTACCTTCGGATCTCACTACCAGTCCCAGATTCAAGACGCGCCGATCGATGCCAAGCTTGCTGCCTTCCCGTTTCAGTCTTCTAGATGGGGTTGGAAATTTGAGGCCCGACACAAAAGAGCTTTTTCACTCAGCGTGAATCGATCTTTTTCGACCCTGAAAGGATTGACAGATGTTACCGGCGAAAATCACTTTCGCGAACGTAGTTGGGAAGTTCGTAGTCGTTTCCGGCATCGCTTTTTCTCGATCGACTACCAGTACCAAGACGGTTCCGATATCCCGGCTCTTCCTTCCGATTCTTTAATACTTGAAACGGCCGGACATTCACTGCATATGCAAGTGCAACAACGCAACTTTTATGCGGGACTGAAATACCAGCAGTTGGGGGATGACAGTCGGCTGATTTTGCCGCTGATGGCAAGAGGGCGCCTCTGGGCGAATCGGATTTCCTATGGAGTGGCTAGTAATGTAATTTATCAGTTTGGGGATCAGTCTGCGACCATGCTTGGAAGAGCGCACCTGGATTGGCATGTGGATAAAGGTTGGCATCTATTGCTAAGTGGGCAACTTAGCAAGCGGCAAGAACAGCTAGGCAGCCAAACGGCTACCCTTTCGCAGGACCTCAATAGCCAATTTGAAGTGGGAATCCGGAAGGACATGCGAGTGGAATTGCAACAAGGGCCTGCTCATCACCTGAAGTTGTTGTGTTTCAAGGATGAAAATGGGAATGGTTTGTGGGATCAAGACGAAGAAGCCATGCCTGATATTCGGCTACATCTTACCTACAAGGAAACGGAAAGCCACGCTAGGGGACAAATCCGAGAAGCAGCTGTGTTCTCCAACGCCAAAGGAAAGGCCGAATTTAAGCATATGCCCGCGGGAACCTACCAGGTGACCATATTCCGCTTGGGAGCTTCCCAGGACAATTATTTTAGTACGACAGCGGAGGCTTTTGATCTTGAACTATTGACGAATCAAGATCTCTTATTGCCCTTTGGAAAAGGACAGCTAATTCAGGGGCAGGTGAACTTGGAAAGAGATGACTATTCTGCCCTTGGCGAACTACCGCTAAACGGCATCAAAATAACCGCTACGAATACCAACGGAAGGGTTTTTCAAGCGCTAACGGATAAGGAGGGTAAGTTTAGCCTCTTTGTGCCCTACAGCGAAAGTTATACGATTAAGCTTCGAAATCCTTTCGAAGAGCAGTTTGAGATGAAGCGAGGAGAGATAAAGTTATCGCTGGAACCCGATGTTGAAATTCCTGCGGTTCAATTGGTGTTGAAAGAGATTAGTGTAGAAGTAGAATGGAACTGACCATAACCAAAAACAAGCCGATAATTACCTAAATCAGCTCTTTTACTACCAAAACCCGAAAACCTCCATCAGGACTTTGATTAATGTCCTTTTTTTGTATGAAAGTCGTTCATATTCAAAAAAATCATATTGCATGGAATTCCTACGGATCAGCCGTATTAATTTGCTCCTCCTGTGTATACTCATTGTGCAGGGGAGCCAGGCGCAATCTTTTTCAGTTAAGCCCACCAGTCTTCAATATCCTTTAGAACCTGGCCAATCCGGGTACCGTCACATCACTGTAACCAATATGACGGATGAACCCAAGACCTATACCGTCTCAAAAGGCGATTTCATGCCGGATTCCTTGGGTAATACACTTCGCTACCCTTCCGGTACTACCCCACGTTCTTGCTCGGAGTGGTTACAGATCTCTCCTAGCACTTTTGACCTTGCCCCCAATGAAAGTAAAAAGATTCGAATTGCGATTGAGGTGCCACCGGGAGAAGGTACAACCAAGTGGGCGGAACTATATATCCGCGCAGAAGAAGAATTATTATCCCTGCCAGCCTTGGCAGATAAGTCCTTACAATCTCAACTGCAAGCACAGGGGAGAATAGCCGTTCCTGTTCTTCAGTCTCCAGCTTCCAATGTTGCTTTTGAAGCCAAAGTAGCCAATATGCGGGCGGCCAATTATAGTGAAGTAAAGATGTATTATGCCGATCTGATCAACAGTGGAGATAAATTAGTTACTGGGCAGATCCTTCGGACCATTACACATTTAGACACAGGTCAGAAGAAACAGCTTCCTCCAGATGAAAGAAAAACCATCGAATTTCCGTTGCCGGACGATTTAGTGGAAGGAAGCTATCAGATCACAACCATCTGGCAGGTGGATTATCAGAAAAGACCAAAGGGTGCTAGGCTGCAAATTGAATTGGAATAATATCATAGATTTTCACTGTAAAATCCCCCTGCTATGCTGGATCATAAACGCTTTGTATTGCTCATCGGGAGCTTGATGCTGTTGACTAATATAGCAATCTCCCAAACCTATCTGGATACAGTTTATTACGAAAATGATACTACTCAAATATTTCAAATCAAGGAACTTTCTGTGGAAAAGAAAGAACCCGCTGGTCTTTGGCTGGAATACTTCCCAACTGGAGCACTAAAAATTAGCTGCTCTCGGCTCGGAGAAACCTACGAAGGGCTATATCAGCAGTTCTATGAAGATGGCCAAGTACACAAGCGCTTTGCCTACAAAGACCAAAAGATCGAAGGACCATACCTGGTCTACTATTCAGATAGTACTTTGAAATTAAGTGCTAATTACGACACAGGTAAAGTAAATGGCGATTGGATAAGCTATCATCCTAACGGACAAGAAAGAATCAAGGTGCTGTACATCCAAGGTAAAAAGCATGGGCCATGGTATATGTACTACCAAGACGGTAGGCTACAAACACAAGGGGTATATGAACATGGGCTAAAAATTAAGGCTTGGGAATCCTATTATCCTGGTGGGCAGTTGCACTCTAAAGGAGAATATGTTGACAATAAATTTGCTGGACAATGGCTGGTATATCACGAAAATGGTGAACTGAAACAGGAGGGAGAATATATAGGAGGCCGATCAGAGGGAGCTTGGAATTTTTACCACGATAATGGCCAGCTGGCTAAAATTGGGGTCTTCAGTAAAAACAGAAAAATTGGAGAGTGGAAGCACTACTATGATAATGGACAACTACAGTTTGTCCTGCCTTTCAGTGAAAATGGAGAACTGCATGGTATTGCAAAGGCCTTCGATATAGAAGGAGAGATTATCGAAGAGATTGAATACAAATATGGGGAAAAACAACTTATCACGGATCAAGTCAACTTAACGAAGGAATAGACGACTAGATCTCCTTCCTTAAGGGAGCTTCCCCTAAAACTTAGGGTTTTAATTCCGATCAGACCTTCGATCGAGATAAGCATCTTACCTGTGTAGGTAAGGCCCGGATATTCCTGGTTTTACCCCTTAGAACTTCACAAGTTAGTTCCCTATACCTCATAGAAGGGGAATTTGCCCCCCTTTATTGGACAATCCGTTTGCCTAAAAATCCGGATCCCTTATTACTTTTATTGAATGAAGATAGAAGGATCTCCTGATCGAAGAGGCACTCCCACAGATTGGAATATTTTCACCATCTCTTTATTGGTGCTGGTGGCCTGCACACTGCCACTTTTAATTTGGCCAGCAGGAAGCCAGCAATTACTCCTTCAATGGAAGGTAACCATTGAAGATAATTTCGGTACAAGCTATCAGCTACTCTCCATTGCTGTGCTTGTTTTTGTATTCTGGATCGCTTTCAGTAAGTACGGCCAGATTAAGCTGGGGACTAATACGTATAACTTTAGCACTTTTAGCTGGGTGTCCATGCTATTCTGCGCCGGAGTGGCTACTGGTATCATTTATTGGGGTACGATTGAATGGGCGTATTACATGGATACCCCGCCTTTTGGATTAGAGCCAGGGAGTAATGAAGCCATTGAGTTTGCAGCAACATACGGAACCTTTCATTGGGGTATTGTTGGTTGGGCTTATTACAGTCTACCCGCCGTGGCACTTGCTTATGTATACTATGTCAAAAAGATACCGATGCTCCGCATAAGTAAGGCCTGTCAGCGAGTGCTCGGGTCACAGGCTGACGGAGTGGTAGGTAAAACGATTGATATCTTATTTATGGTCGGGCTGCTCGGATCAACCGGCACTTCAATGGGATTGGGAACCCCCATGATCACCGCTGGTGTTTCTACTCTATTAAACATTCCGGACACTTTTGTACTGAAGCTAATAGTCATCCTATTTTGTGCTATTGTATTTTCAATTTCAGTGTACATGGGCTTGGGCAAGGGCATCAAACGCTTAAGCAATCTTAACACCACGACTGCGATTATTTTATTGCTGGTGATTTTGTTTATTGGTCCTACTGTGTTCATTGTAAAAATGAGTGTCAATAGCTTGGGCTTGTTAACCCAGAACTTCATTCGAATGATAACTTGGACTGATCCGCTTACCAATTCCCGCTTTGTAGAAGACTGGAGCATTTTTTATTGGGCTTGGTGGGTAGCTGTTGGCCCTTTTATGGGCATTTTTATCGCCAAGATATCAGGCGGCCGAACCATCAAAGAAATGATTTTAGGGACGATACTTTATGGCGGTGCAGGATGTGCGCTTTTCTATGCCATTTTGGGTAACTATGCATTACATATGGAGCTGAGTGGCCAGCTACCCATCCTTGAAATGGTACGGGAAGGGCAAGCGGCACAGGCGATAGCTACCATCATTGCTAGCCTCGGTAACGGAACGATAGTATTGACAATTTTCTGCTTGATGAGTATCATATTTATGGCAACAAGTTTTGACTCTACCTCCTACACCTTGGCTTCTTGTGCTACCAAACGATTGGAAGTGCATCAGGACCCCAGTCGTTGGCAACGCCTATTTTGGGCCTTCACTTTGATTCTCCTGCCCATTGCTTTGATGTATGTTGGTGGTTTAGAATCGCTAAAGCTGGCAGTTCTAATTTCGGCACTACCATTGGTTTTTGTCTATCTACTGATCAGCATTTCTTTATATCTGAATCTAAAAGAACATCAATGATCAAGCTTGAAAAGCCTCTAAATGTGGTCATTATCGCGGGGGCTTCCGGTATAGGACGAACCATAGTGGAGGCTTACCGGCAGCAGCAGTGCCGACTATTTGTTTGTGATATTTCGAAGGAGTTCATCCAAGAATTTAAAGCGGAATTTCCGGGAGTATTTATCCAAAGAACCGACGTGGCATATTATGAAGCGGTACAACTTTTTTTTGAGGCGATAAAACAGCAAGTAGATCATATCGATGTACTGATAAATTGTGCGGGTATTGCAGGACCAACGGCCTTACTGGAGGAAGTCCATCCTACTGAATGGGATCGAACCATTGACATTAATGTAAACGGAATGTTTTACTGCCTTAAAGAGGCGATTCCCTGGATCAAGAAATCGACTTCAGGTTCGATCATTAATCTGGCTTCCTCTGCTTCCTACTATGGATTCCCCTATCGATCCCCGTATTGCACGGCAAAGTGGGCTACTATTGGCATGACTAAAACCTTGGCCATGGAACTCGGGCCTCAAGGTATCCGCGTAAACGCCATATGCCCGGGAAGCGTAAATGGAGATCGCATTAATCGCGTTTTGCAGGCCGATGCAGTAGAACAGGGTAGATCAGTGGCCGATATCAAAGCCTTGTATGTAAAGCAGGTCTCTATGAGGACCTTTGTAGACCCTGAAGATGTAGCGGATTTGGCCCTATTTCTAACTTCAAGACACGGAAGATTCATTTCAGGACAAGCCATTGGCCTAGATGGCCATACAGAAGGTTTGTCGACTAATCTATAAATAGAAAGACATGAAAGCAGCATGGTACAAGACTTTTGGACCAGCGAAGGAAGTATTACAAGTCGGAGAATGGGAAACACCAGTAGCTGGCCCAGGTGAGGTCAAGGTTAAGCTAATCACATCGGCAGTAAATCCTTCAGATACAAAGAAAAGAGCCGGAGCTAGCCCTACCCTATTGGATAATGGACCTGTGATTCCCAATAGCGATGGAGCCGGTATAATAGAGGCTGTCGGTGAGGGGGTAAGTCCTGAACGTATCGGTCAGCGGGTTTGGGTGTACAATGGTCAATACGGGCGACGACTGGGCACCTCAGCCGAGTATATATGTTTACCGGAGGAGCAAGCGGTCGTTTTGCCAGACCCAGCCAGTTTTGAAGTAGGCGCCTGTATGGCCATCCCAGCAATGACCGCTCATCGCTGTGTGACCACCGATGGCGATATTAAGGATAAATATGTACTGGTAACGGGAGGATCAGGTCGAGTAGGTCATTACGCCATTCAGTGGGCCAAGTATTTTGGAGCTAAGGTAATTGCGACTGCTGGTTCAGCAACGTCCAAACAACACTGCTTGGAGGCGGGTGCGGATTTCGTTGTTGGGCATCCTTCTGCAGAATCAAATGAAGCTATTCTTGCCTTTACCGATGGTGAAAAACTGGACTTGGTTGTAGAGGGAGATTTTGGTGTCAACCTGCCCTTTGTATTGGAGGTCTTGAAAACTAGCGGTATTATCGCGACCTATTCCTCCATGACCGTTCCAGAGCCTTGTCTCCCCTTCAGAAAGATGCTCTATATGGATGTGAGTATCCGAGTTGTGTTAGTATACGCTATGCCTACAGCGGCAAAGCAGCGAGCCAAAACTGATATTACGACTCTTTTACAGGCCAGACAATTAAAGCATCGTATCAGCAAGACGTTTCCGTTGGATGAAATTGCCCTAGCCCATGAAATGATTGAGGCTGGAGATAATTATGGCTGTGTAATTCTAAAACACTGAACGAGCATTGGATAAACGCCAAAACTGTGCCGTTAGAATTTGTTTTCTCGGTATTCCAAAAGAAAGATATCCTACTATGTTTTTTATGCTCCACATGATAACAAAAAGTATGAAATTGAAATCAACAGTCTTATGCGCATGCATTATGTGGATGGGACTTCACCTGCAAGGCCAGGAAGAGGTTGAGCTATGGAGAGGTATGAAAACTCCGTATCTAAAAGATAATAATTTGAAGGAATACGAAGAGGAGATATGGGGTACTAGATGCTTGCGCAATGTAACAAAACCAACCCTCACGATATATCCCGCAAAAGGAGCCAATTCTGGAAAAGCGGTATTGATCATTCCAGGAGGTGGGTATGAAATTGTCGCTATCCATCATGAAGGTTATGATTTGGCAGAAGCACTTTCAGCAGAAGGGATCACGGCAGCAGTGCTAAAGTATAGAATTCCAAATGTAGAATCATCTGATTCACCACACTTGGTACCCTTGACTGATGCGCGACGAGCTTTGTCTTTGCTTAGAGATCGAGGAAAGACCTTGGGCTTTAGGGACGATCAGGTTGGGGTGATAGGGTTCTCTGCTGGAAGTCATCTCTCCACCGTTCTAGGCCTTTGGAAAAGTGAGCATGAAAATGAAATCCCAAATTTCTCAGCGCTAATTTATGGCGTAACAGACCTATCAGATCAAAATCTACAGTGGCTAGAAAAATCACTATACCATAGGGAAATGACCGAGCAAGAAAGGAAGCAAAACAACCTCCTGGATCAGGTCAATGAACATACCCCGCCCGCTTTTCTTGTCCATGCTTATGATGATGATGTGTGTTTGGTCAAGGAATCTACTGGATATGCTCAGAAGTTAAGAGAAAATAAGGTCATCGTTGAAACCCATCTATTCCAAAGTGGTGGTCATGGTTTTGGGATGGGACGAAAGGAGGATGGAACAGATCAATGGGTGCCACTTTTCGTCAACTGGTTGAAAAGACTATAAGCACATGAAGTTGAAATTCTCTTTTTTGATATTTATCGTATTGCTCTACTGGATTTCTTGTTCCAATACAGAACATCCACCGAAATCTGCAGTAATTGGCGTTCATAAACCCTTTCAATCGGCCTCTTCCATTGATGAAGTTCGAGCACAGATCGAAAAGCTTCCGACGGAAGATATTTGGTGGAACGTCTACGGAGAAGATCAAATGTGGAACTTTAAGAACCTACATCGATTTTATCCTGCCGTCAACGTGTACCGGGAAGGACAGGTCAAGATCCTAGGGACTCGGGTCATGGCAGAGATCCCAAATCACCAAGTAGAGACACCCGCAGGGAAAATAGGGTTCAAAGCATTCATTGATAGCGATCAGTCCACCACCATGGGTATCGTAATTGTACAAGGAGGGGAGATCGTCTTTGAGCACTACCCCAGACAAGAGCCCTATGAAAAACCGATTTATTGGTCGGTGACGAAGGTACTCGTTTCTGCATTAGTCGGAATATTGGAAGACCGAGGATTGGTGGAGGTTAACCTTCCTATCAGTAAGTACCTACCAGAACTGGAAGATTCTGATTTTAAAGCTGTTACCATTAGAAACATACTAGATATGGCCAGCGGCGTAAACTGCCAGGAAAATTATGAGGACTGGGAATCCTGCTACTATCAATATTCAGCAACCGTCGGGGATGGTTTTTGGGCCGACGATACTCCAAAGAACCCGTACGAATTCCTAGCTAGTGTCAAACCCGGAATGTCACATGATCAGGGTACTCGTTTTGAGTATTCTGGGGCGAACACTTTTTTGCTGAGTTGGTTGGTGGAACGTCAAATGGGAATGCCTTTTCAGGATGCCTTGACCAAAGAGATATGGGCCAAAATAGGGGCTGAGTCAGATGCTTCACTGCTTGCTCCCCGATATGGAGTTCCCAATACCCACGGAGGTTTACTTGCCAGGCTTAGAGATGTGGCGAGATATGGCATGCTATACACCCCTAGCTCCTCTCTCCTAACGGATGAGCAGATTATTTCCGACAGGGTGATCCAACTCATTCGGAATGAAGGGAACTCGAAGCTATGGGAACATGCGAAAGGTAAAGACTGGCTACCAGAAGACTTTTCACACAGTGTTTACCAATGGGATCAGGTATACAAAAACCATGATTTTTTCAAAGGTGGCTGGTGCGGGCAAGGCCTTTTGGTCAATCCGGACAAAGATTTGGTGGTGGTTTATACCGGATATTGTAAAGACGCACAAAGCACAGAAGTTGCATTACTGCCGATTCTTAGACAAGTGCTCAAGGAAGTATTTCCGTTGGAAGAGGGGTAATTTGAGTCCAACTACCCCATCCATCTCATTTACCTTATGTTCCTTAGCCGTCGAGCCAATCTGTAAGCATGCTCTACATAATCCAAGGCCACTCATTTCAAGACATTAACAACCACAGTCTCCATAAACAAACCATGTATTAAGGCTTGTCCCCGCTTTAGAGAGAATCTCCATGGATCCCTCGTATTTACCTCCTCCCCCATCATTCCTGCTGGTCTGGCGAGCTTTGATTTCGCAAATATATCCACCACCAACATAGCGCAATTTCAAGTCATCACCATTATTTTTCATCGCCTTGATTTCTTGTACTGCATCATTCCAGAGATCTCTCACATTTCCGCGATGGCCCATCCCTATCGTTCCAACGGATTTGATTTTTGGCTCGGTCGGTATCTTGTCCATGACCATCATGACCTCTTTCAAACCATCCAGGATATCCTGTTGCCAGTCTCCGCTAGTGTTGAGCGGTTCGCCAAACAATTCGTCAGTGCCTCTTTCTTTTAAGGTGATCCACACCTCTTGCGCCGCTCGCTGCTTCAACCGAGCTACGTGAGCCTGCATATCATCTTTCAGTGGGATCATTTGCCCATTAACCTTTATCGCCGCATTCTTTCCCATGTCACTGGCAAAGATCATTGTTCCAGTACTCATTTCTGAAGGCTCAAAGTTACAAGAACATCCTCCATCGGAATCGACATTGGAGGGTATATCCTTGAATGCAAAAGCCTCCACCAAAACCGTGGCGCGAAGCGTTTTTGCCTCTTGTTCAGCAGGGATTCCTTCCTTGAATTCGCCTTGGACGGATTCTGGTTTGGGCTTTAACTGAAAGAAGTGCTTACTAAAAGATTGGGTCCGTTTAAAAGTTTTCGCCGGGCTAGATTCTAGATCTGTGATCGTTTCTGTCAAATAGAAAGAAGGGTGCTCGCCGCTCCATTCAACCGATCTCCTTTTCACCAATTGATAGTCCTTGTTGAATAAATCATAAGTTCTACTATATCCATACTCCCCTACCTCTGTTTTTCTGAGAGCTAGTGTCAGATCTCCCCTTTGGTAAATGGTGGTCGCACTTTCAGCGTCTCCTGCACCAGATGTCCATTCATTGCGCTTGGTCCATTGACTCATTTCTAGCTTTGCTAATTCTCCCACGCTCATACTGCTTCGCTCTACCCTTTTGTTCTCCCCTTCCCGCTGTACGGCACCACCAAAAACCCAGCCTTCTTTGCCATCATCAGTACGTATCTTGAGCCATGGCGCTTCGAATGAGGTGCCCCTCAATTCTATCGTGTGTAAGTCTTCGGTTTGTTCTCCGGTGAAAGTAACGACAGCATTTTCGCGCAGGCTAGCCACGATTTTTCCACTGATACTGGGTTCAGCTCGCACATTTAGCAGATCTACCCAGGCCGTTAGCATTTCATTAGCTTGGTAATCCCGACGCTGTTCTTGCTCCTGCGTCTCTGCCTCAGCAGTGTGCGCTTCCGTACTGTCGGAGGTACCTTCTGAATTACTATTGCATGCCGTGGTGAATAGAGCAAGGAGTATCAAAAACATAGAAATAGAACGTGTCATATGATATTTGTTGGGTTTAGAAAATGCAAACAGTCAGCAAAGCCAAATCACTAGACAGATGAAAGATGCTAATTGTTGAAAAATAGTTGATTATGCACTTTTTCTACAGTGATAATGCAGGTGCCGTAGACTTAATCATAATTCCAGAAGTGGAGGAAACAGTTGGGAATCATCAAATCACGATGATGGTCAAAGACTAGGAGACAGTTTCGACAAACCAAATATAGTAATTCTTACAGTTTGGGTAATAGCTAGATGATATCAATCACTTAGACACTACCGGTCTCAAGTCAGAAATCGAATCAAACTGGCCAAAAAGATAAAACGCCATTCTGCAATCTACTTGCAAAATCAAGGCGAAAAATAACCTAGCTGTTTCGCTATTTTGCAGCGCTAGGAAAAGCTTAACTGAAATCACTTTAAACACCCGCACTATTGTTATGCCTGTCCCTAATTCGACTATCAGGAAAGGAATTCTTTTCCTTCTACTCATGCTACTCGCCAGTACCTCTATCTATAGCCAGGCCGGTCGAATCACAGGGGGGCAGATACCTCAAACCAGTTATGATAACGTGCTCCAGGGAAGAATCTACTTTCCCATTTATCCGGCCATCACAGGTAGCCAGTATCTAATGAAAGATTGGTCAGCGGGCAATGTCTTACTACAAGGCAGATGGTACGCTAACCTTCCCCTCCTCTATGATGTTTATGCCGATGATTTGATCTACTTAGCCAGTAAGGATGAAAGTTTTGATTTGATCCGCTTGGTCAAGCCATATATTCAGCGATTTAATTTGGGTGATCGGCAATTCATTAACCTAGCCTATAGTCCTCATGCCAAAACGAACCTGGCTGAGGGCTTTTATGAGGTGCAAGCAGAGGGTAAGGTCACGTATCTAATCAAGCGGAAACTTGAAACCATCACAGAACGGGCTATCTCTTCTTTTGTAAGAAAAGACATGCATTATCTAGTTTATAATGGCCAAGCTCATCGAATGCGTAATAAGAAGAGCCTGCTGCCCTTGATTGGTGAACAGCGCAAGAAAACGGTTTTTAGCTTCCTGAAAAAAGAAAGCATACGATTGAAAAAATCTGGAGACGGGGGCTGGCGAAAGGTAGCCTTGTATTTGAATAGCTTACAACTGGATTAGCTCATGACAAAACAATTACTTTTTTCCATATTTTTCTTGGTGGGCGCAGTACTTCTGACGGCACAACCGTCCCTGCAACTCGCTAAGAATTACAATGGCCTGGACTTCGTTGATTTTTGCCAAGAACTTGAAGCAGAGCATGGTATTCAAGCTTTCTTTTTTCCCGGCTGGGTCAAGGAAATTAAGGTAAAACAGGCTGAAATCCCTGCCCGCCTTGATACTGTTCTAGAGGCAACATTTGCAGGTACGGACTTTAACTATTTCATCCACCCCACTGGTCAGATTGTGCTGAGTTATGGCAGTCGTATTCTACCAGCAATAAATTGGATTGAGCTTGATGCACCAAGCTTGGATCAGGAAAGCCAGGATGTCAATGACTTGGCGAATCAATCTCTGCAAAATCAATTAGAGAATTATGAGACGGAATGGATCGTGATAGGGAACCCAAGTTCACCGGAACAAAAACCCAAAGTAAGCTTGAAAGGCTTTGTCTCCAACGAAGAAACCGGAGAGCCCTTGGAGGGCGTGATTGTGTTTATCGAGGGTGGAAATGGGGGGACTTTGACTGACTCCTTGGGTTATTATGAGGTGTCCTTACCGCAAGGCCGATATCGAGCAGTCTTCCAAAGTGTGGGGCTCAAAGAAGCTAGTCGACGGATTCAACTTTTTGCCAGTGGGCAATTGGATATCCAATTAGGGCCTCTGATCTTAGAAATAGAGGAAGTCGTTGTTCGAGCCAATAAGAAAGCGAGTGTGGAAAGCGTACAGATGGGCGTTGATGCCTTGAAAACGGAGACCATCAGAGAGTTGCCAAGTTTGTTGGGAGAGGTGGATATTGTACGCTCTGCCTTGTTACTTCCAGGTGTACAAACGGTGGGGGAATTTTCCTCTGGGATCAATGTCCGTGGAGGTGGAGCGGATCAAAATCTGGTTTTGTTGAATGGTGCGCCTGTGTTCAATGCTTCGCATCTTTTTGGTTTCTCTTCTTCCTTTAGTCCTGATGTGATTGAAGGTTTCGAATTGTATAAAAGCACGATTCCTGCAAAATATGGTGGGCGTATATCCTCCGTTTTGGATATCCAAATGAAGGAAGGGGATATGGATAAATGGTCGATAAAGGGGGGGATCAGTCCTGTAACCAGCAGAGTTACCGTAGAAGGGCCTATTCGGAAGGATAAGAGTTCGCTGATTGTCAGTGGTAGAAGCACCTATTCCAATTGGATCTTAAGTCGCCTGCGCAATGCGTCCTTTCGGAATAGCAGAGCTGATTATTCTGATCTCACTGCGCACTATAAAACACGCATTGGACAAAACGATTACCTGGATGTATCAGCCTACCTCAGTAATGATGCCTTTCAATTGAATGGCGATACCACTTTTGCATATCAAAATAGAAATGCTACGATCAATTATCGCAAAGCTATTGGGGAGAAATTGTTTGGCACCTTCTCCGGTATTTTCAGCCAGTACCGGTTTCAGGTGAAAAGTGAACAGCGGCCGATTTCGAGCTTCGACCTCTCCTATCGCATTAATTATACAGAAGGGCGAGCGCACTTTTCCTACGCGCCTTCAGATAAACATCAGATCAATTTTGGCTCCAATATAGTCCTCTATCAGCTAGATCCGGGGCAAATTCAACCCATTTCGTCAGAGTCGGTGGTGAGCACTAAAGCATTGGAGCAGGAGCGCGCCTTGGAGGGCAGTATCTATTTCAGTGATGAATGGACCGTCAGTGATGATTTCTCGGTCAATGCGGGCCTTCGCTTCACTCAATATCTCTACCTCGGGCCACAAAGTGTCTTCAATTATTTGCCGAATGCCGCTCGAACGGAACAAAACATCATCGGCACCACGGAATTTGGAAGCGGTAAAATAGTACAACGATACGGGGGCCCAGAGTATAGACTTTCCTTACGTTATTCGCTGGATGTCAACACCTCCATCAAAGCCGCCGTCAATCGCAATCGGCAATATTTGAGTATGCTATTCAATTCTGCGACGGTCTCCCCTACGGCCACCTGGAAATTGTCTGATCAGCATATTTTACCACAGACTGGTGATCAAATCTCCTTGGGCATTTACCGGAATTTTCAGGATGACCAATGGGAGTTATCCTTAGAGGGCTATTACAAGCAGATCCAGGACATGCTGGATTACAAAGCCGGTGCTGATTTACTACTCAATGATAACCTGGAAACCGAAGTGGTAAATGGGGAAGGTCAGGCCTACGGTTTGGAGTTTTTGGTGAGAAAAAACGGCAGAAAACTCAACGGCTGGTTGAGTTATACCTATTCAAGAACGCGGTTTCGCACACAAAGTCCATTCTCACAAGATCAGATTAACCAGGGCGAGTGGTTCCCTACCAATTTTGATAAGCCCCATGATCTCAGCTTTGTCAGCTACTATAAATTCTCGCGCCGTTTGAGTTTTTCGACCAACTTGGCTTACAGCACGGGTCGTCCCATTACCATTCCAGTAGCCAAATATCAATTTGCCAATGGGGTGCGCCTACAATACTCACAAAGAAATGAGTTCCGAGTGCCAGACTACTTCCGTTGGGATATTTCGATCAACCTTCAGGGGAATCATAAGAAGAGAAAATTTGCGCATAATTCTTGGTCTTTATCGCTTTATAATGTGACCGGAAGGAGGAACGTGTATTCTATCTATTTCGTAAGTGATGGAACGGAGGCGCAAGGCTATAGATTATCCATTTTTGGAAGGCCATTCCTAACCCTAACGTACAATTTCATTCTATGAGAAGGATTACATATACTGCCTTGCTCGCATTTGGTGTATGGACCTGTGTAGACCCCTTCGAGCCGGAGGTTGGGGAATATCAAAGTACATTGGTCGTAGACGGGGTTTTCAGCAATAGCGAAGAGCCTTCTACGATTTACCTCACGAGGTCGTTCGATTATGGAGCGCTTGAGGCTCCTGTCATTATTGGGGCGGAAGTGATGATAGAAGACGATCAAGGCAATAGTACGATTTTGGAAGAGACGAAGGAGGGTGTCTATCAGACAAATCCGGCGGTCTTTCCTGGTATCGTGGGACGAAGGTATCGCCTATTAATCAAGACTCCCGATGGTAATCAATTTGAATCAGACTGGCAACTCATGAAAGCTGCTCCAGAAGTTGAGGCGATTGAGGCTGAAGCAATGGACCGAGAACCCGATGACCCCCTATTAAATACTGTCCCTGGATTGCAGTTGTACCTCAGCACTAGAGATCCGGAAAACAATACCCGTTACTATCGGTGGGAATTTGTAGAAACCTATGAATATTTGCTTCGGCATCCTCCTTTTATCCGAGTAGAATTTGGTTCCCCTCCAGGGAGAGGGAACGATGAGATTTTTGATATTGAACCTTCTAATTTCGAAGGCTTTCGCTGCTGGAAGACTGATGAATCGCGCCAGATTTTGGTTTTTACTACGGATAACCTAACCGAAGATGTGATTGCAGACTTTCCCCTGCATTTCGTTAGCAACAAAACGCCGCGCCTTGCTTACCGATATAGCATCCTAGTGAAACAATATGCCATTTCAAAAGAAACTTATGAATTCCTAAATACCGTCAAGGAAATCAATCAAACAACCGGTAGCCTGTTTGATGCCATCCCCAATGAAGTGTTTGGGAACGTTCGTAGTTCAGACGGGAAAAACCTTCCCGTGCTGGGATACTTTAGTGTGGCTGGGGTGAGTACCAAAAGGGCCTTTTTCGATCGCCAAGATTCTCCCTTTACTGAATTCCCCCCGCTCGGTCCTGAGTGTTTAAATGATACCATACCACTAAGTTTTGTTAGACTGGATCAAAAATTGAATACTGCCGGTTGGATCCTCTATGATTATCATGTTAACGATGAGGATGTCCGGATTGGTTACTTACTATCCAGACCACCTTGTACGAGTTGTGCTGGGAATGATGCCACCAATGTAAAACCTGATTTTTGGTAGAGAAGGCCAGATTATTGGAAGGCTGAGATAAGAGATCAGGCTGTTTCGCTAAGAGAAGCCCTATGACGATCTCGAAGTCTGTATTCTGCCCGCTGTCTTCTTACCTCTACCCTAAAACTCAACTTGATCAACGAGAAGTATATCGAAAATGACCAGAATATCCTACATCGCAGCACTTTACCTTAGCTGTTGTATCACGCTACAGGCTCAGGCCCCCTCCTATTCGGCGGAAGCAGGTGCTGAACAATTCGTACCGGAGTACATCTGGATTCATACCGATCGTGAGTTATACGTCAGCGGAGAAATAATCTGGTTCAAACTGTATAATTTCGATACGCGAAAACAGCTGCTAACCGATTTCAGCAAGGTAGCCTACTTGGAAATGATCAACCAACAGGGCTCAACCATCTCCCGAATCAAGCTTAGTCTAAAGGATGGCAGTGGACATGGTTCGATTGAACTACCTGAAGCGCTTCCCAGCGGCCGTTATACCCTTAGGGCCTATACTCGTGCTATGCGAAATCTGGGAGAATCGGCCTTTACCTCCCTCCCCCTAACGGTCCTACGCCCCGGCCAAGCCATCGCAAAAATGCCAATGGAGGAGGAACAGGCATTATCAAACCTTACTCCGCAAGGGTCGGTCCGCCCAGGTGACAATCGACAGGGATTGCAAATCCAAATCACACCTTCAACTAATGATTTGACCCAAAGAAGCCAGGGAAGTTTTGAAGTTACCACAACTGATGCCAATGGTGCGCCAGTTGCTGCCCAATTGTCCGTTTCGATAGCTTTACCTCGGCTAAATCAAAATGCAATTGATTTCACGATTCCGGTTAGAACAATACCAACTAATACATCCACTTTCCCGGCTGAAGGCGATGGTTTGCTGTTGGAAGGAAGGGTAATTAATCAGCAATCGAAAGCGGGAGAGCCAGGAGCTGAAGTATATCTTGCCTTCCCAGGCAAAACAGCCTTGGTGTATGGGGCACAGTCGGATGCCTCCGGTCGCTTTAGCTTTCTACTGCCAGACTTATATAGCCTTCGTCAAATTGTAATACAAGCTATTCCACAAGCTGAAGTCCCTATTACGATCGAGTTGGCAGAAGAATTCGATCCTACTCCTGCGGTGGATACTAGCCAATTCTCTCTTCCTTCTTCTTGGGAGGGCTTGGCCAGTGCTGCCTTGATCAATGCACAGGTTAGTAAAACCTACAAAGCCTTTGAAACGGCTCCCTCTTACACCGCCAAGAATCCTTTCATGGACATACCCTTCTTTGGCAAACCCGATGCACAATATTTCCTGGATGACTATACGAGGTTTCCACTTCCGGAATTCTTCTTTGAAGTCGTAGCTGAGGTTTCGGTGAGAGGGAAATTTGGAGAGGAAAGACTGCAGATTCAAACGGAATGGAATTCTCCAAATAACCGATTTGAGCCGCTCTTGCTAGTTGATGGAGTTCCTATCTTTGATCAAGGCGCTTTTCTAAAACTCAACAATAAATTAATCGAATCCACCGAAATTGTCAGCGATCCCTTCTGGCTTAATCCACATTATTACCAAGGGGTCGTTCAAATCTCCTCCTTTGAGCACCAGGCCTATTCCTTTGTCACCCCAGCCACCGCCCTACAACAAACCTATCTGACACTCTTACCCGAAAGAAATTTCTTGTTTCCTAGCTATAAAAGCCAAGAGGATAGCCCACTGCCAGATTTTCGTAATACCCTCTACTGGAATGCCAATGTTCAAACAGACGAAGCGGGTAAAGCACGGCTTCAATTTACCACTTCAGATGCAATTGGAGCCTATGAGATTCATGTGCTGGGGGTTTCAGAAAAAGGGAAGAAAGGTAGTGGGGCTGCGATCATAAATGTGGCTAAAGCGATAGAGTAAAGCTGGAACGCACCAAGAAAATAAACACATGGCGAGTTCCAGCTGGGAGGTGTTACCTCATTTAATTCTAGTTTCCTCCGACAGGCATCATTGGGTGTACTTCAATTCGGGTCGGAATATCTTTGAAAATGGGATTTGCTTTTGCTATAGCAACAGCTTCCTCCATGTCGGCAACTGTGATGTGAAAGTAGCCTGCCACTACCTCTTTACTTTCATTAAATGGACCGTCTTTCATTACTCCTTTTTCTTCTACTACGACACGACTACCCTTGTCAATGGGATTAGCGTTCTTGAGTTTCCCGGATTGCATTAGTTCTCCAATGTAGGCGTGACCATGCTCCATATGCCGCTGGAGTTCTTCCGGGGAAAGGTCAGACCATACGCTACCTTCTGTCTTGATAATTAGCAAATAATCTTTCATTTGAAACTGATTTCTTGTTTTCGAAAAATTGAATTACAGCCAATAGACAAATGAAGCACCGAGACAGGGACATCAATTTCCAGATTTTTTAATGCAGTATTCGATTCTGGCTCTCACGAGCGCCTTCTCTTTATCAAGTGAGGCGAGGGATTCCGCTTTTTCGAGCGCCTTAATAGCTGCTGTCCAACGATGGAGCTCAATGTGGAATTCACCTAAAATGGAATGATACAAGTGGTAGTTTTCCAAAGTAGTAAGCCCGACTAAAGTATCTATAGCGGCTTGTGCTCCTTCAACTTTGGCCAAGGCAATGGAACGGTTTAACTGTACAACCTCTGAATTGTCGACGCTTAAAAAACGATTATACTCGCGCAGGATGCCAACCCAATTGGTTTGTTCAAACGTAGGAGCTGTACAATGGTAGGAAGAGATAATAGCTAGAATGTGGTATTTCGAGAGGAATCGATGAGGCTCTGACTGTTGCAGATGTATTAAACCTTGGTCAATCCACGCTTTGTTCCAAAGTGAACGATCCTGGTGCTCTAAAGTAATAATATCGCCATCAGCGTTCTGCCTTGCAGCAAATCTAGAGGCATTCAACTGAATAAGTGCTAATAGGGCATGGATGCTCTGTTTGGGTGCAATGGCGGGATGATCCAATAGAAGTTTGCCGAGTCGCATGGCTTCCTCCACTAGATCGAACCGAATTAGTTGATCTCCTGAAGAAGCATGGTATCCTTCGCTGAATAGCAGGTAAATGGTGTCAAGGACTGCTTTCAACCTTAGAGGAAGCTCCGGTCCAACTGGGACAGCAAAAGGTACTTTGTGCGATCTTAACGCTTGACGTGCCCGTACTAGCCGTTTGTTGATGTTTTCTGCAGGTGTGAGAAAGGCTCGCGAAATTTCTGCAATGCTAAAGCCGCAAAGGGTTTTAAGTGCAAGGGCGATTTGTGAATCTGACGTGATGACTGGGTGGCAACAAGTAAAGATCATCCGTAGCTGATCATCTTTGATCTCTTTTTCAGAGAATAAAAATTCATCCACTAGCGATTCCTCTTGAATTCTTTCCAGGAAAGCCGGATCAACTGTTCTCCGCTGCTTGATCCGCCCTTGTTTTAAAATATTGATTGCTTCGTTTTTAGCTACTCGATATAGCCACCCGCTTGGGTTTTGGGGAATTCCATGATAGGGCCAGTTTCTCATGGCTTTTACCAGAGAATCTTGTACCACGTCTTCTACTAACTCCAATTGATCTGGACCGAACACATTGGTTAGGACTGCGATTAATTTTCCAGATTCATGTCGGAATAGGTGATCTACCAGTTTGTTGATTTCTTTGGTCACAATTTGTTGGCTGTTCCAGGTTCAAGATACCAGTTTGGAATGGTATTGGAGAAATCGTTGAACCAAGTCATTACTACCTTTGTCTGCTCCAAGATGGTTTTTACCTCTTCCTCTCCATAATCAGCTGCCCATGGGACGGCCCCGATCTGATTTACGCTAATGTATAGCGCCATTAGATCAAAAAAGTCAGGAGGAGGATGGTTATCAAAGTATCCATTGATTTGTCCAGCGGCGAAGGCGGGACTTTTATCGGCGGTCCAGGTAATGCGATTGAATTCATCCCAAGGATCGCCAAAGTCTAGGCGGTTAAAATCAATGGCTGCTAGCTCTTGTTCAGGGGTGAGCAGCATGTTGCCGATGTGATAATCCCCGTGGTGAAAACATTGGGGACGAGCTTTTACTAGAGATCGATGGGAGTCAATAAACTGTAGTAAGTGATTAGATCCGGCAAAGTCAATCTCGCAATCTGCAAATAGCGCTAACTTCTTATCGATTTTTTGTTGAAAATAGGTGGACCAGGGCATGCGTCCCGCTGGCGCTGGTAATTGATGGATTTGCCTAAGCAATTCTCCCGCTTGCCAACCTAATTGATACTGCTTATCGATTGATAGATTGGGCAGTTCGTCTGACAGCTCCTTGCCATCTACCCAGCTAAAAAGGCGGTAGGTGTTCTGTCCTTGCCGACAAAGCCCTGTCCCTATCAAATCCGGTAGATTTAGTCCCCTACCTCGCAATTGAGCTAAGGCAGCGTACAGAGAAGACTCATTGGCTAGATCTTCTTTTGCTGAAACCCTTAGGAGAAAGTATTCCCCATTTTTATGGAGAATGCGATATTTCTCATCCTTAGACCAACCCGCCGTGATCGGGAAAATGTCAACCCAATGTTCACTAGCAGGGATATCCCATTCAGAAGGGTCGAAGGACTTCATGCTATACAAGCTTTTGGTTTAGACAATTGATGAAAGGGAAAACGGACCTGCGTGCGGTTAATGGTTTGCCCCCTTACATGCATCGCATCGCTTTATTCCCTTCTAAGCGTATTTATCTTTCCTGACTGTTTAACCAACATTTCATGCTTACTGGGAATGAATTCAACAACAATTCCTGCTTTTTCAAACTTAAACTTCCCTTTTTCAAAGGCTTCAAGTGGCATTGGAGGATTATTAGCTACCTGGAGAATGAGTTGTTTTTTCTGTTTTACTACGTGGATTGTCACAGGATAAGTATCGCTTGAATACGTTCCAATATATTCATTTAGCTCTTTTGAATGTGGTTTGTATACAGTAAAAATAGGAATATCGTAGTGCCGGTTCAATAGACTTTTAACGAGTACAGTTTCAATTAGATTGAAATCATAATCTAAGCCATTAGCCGTTACGGCAAAGGCCATCTTTTCTTTTGGAAAATATCTAAACATCGACACAAAATTATCAAGGCCTCCATTGTGCCCATAACTGACCAAATCGTAATAGGTACTTTGAAACAGCCCCATACCAAATCGGTCTTTGATGGATGTCATACTCTCTAAGTGCTCATCTGATATTAATTGCCCTTTGAATAGTGCTTTAGAAAATTCAATTAAATCCATAGGCGTTGAAGAAATACTACCAGCTCCTAATCCTATGGTACCATTTGTTTGAGGTAATACTTGCCATTCTTTATCGAATTGGTAAGAGTAAGCCTCATTCTGCTCTATCGTTGCCGTCTTTGAGAAATAAGTGTCTCCTAAACCCAAAGGCCTACACAGTTTCTCTTCTAATATTTGGGCAAATGGTTTTCCATATTTTTTCTCTAAAATATAGGATAAAAGAAGATAGTTCGAATTACTGTATGAAGCTTGTGTGTTGGGTTCGAAATCACTGTCATAGGCTGAAATAATTTCAAGCATTTCTGCTTCAGATTTCGCTTGAGTATGGTAACTCAAATACTTTTTCATGTCATCTGTAAAACTGTGTACTCCACTTCTATGGTGCAATAGATATTCAATCGTGATTTTATTAGCATTTCTGATTTCCGGAAAAAAACTATCGATTGTTTCGTTTAAGCTTAGCTTATTCTCTTCAATAGCTTTGAAAACTAGAACTGCTGTAAAGGTCTTAGATATCGAGCCAATTCTATATTTGGTTTCTTGATTGGGAATGGTCTGATTCAATACGTCCGAATATCCGAATTGTTTGTTGAAGCAAATGCTATCGTTTTTATACACGGCAATGCTGCCCATAAACTTGTTGTTGGATGTCAGCTGATTAAAGTAAAGATCCAACTGATTCGTATCGAAATCTTGGGAAAGTCCAATATTCTTGATTAATAGATAGGCTATGAGTAAGAATGTTTTTTTCATTTTTTGCTGCTTGTATTCTACTCATAATGTGTTCTTTCTTCGCGTGAAGGTTGTTTTGTAGCATTTTCTCCAGTTCGACTGAGTACTTCATAATTCCGGACCGCTTCTACTATTTGTCCCGTTTCATGACCAGAAGATACTCCGGCAAGGCAGAGAGTCTTTCTGTGGTCACCAGACTAAAACCACTGCCTTCAAAGGCTCCTTGCAGTTTAGGCAGTTGATAGAATTGCATCTTCGGAACAAGACCAAGTTTGGTCATGATGAACAGTAGTGGGCGGAGGGGATGGAGCCCTTCTCCAAGACAGGCTGTGGCAGATATAAAATACCCATTTGGTTTTAACAAGGATCGAATTCTACCCGCTAAACCAGCTACATCATCAATATAGTGGAGAACATTAAAAGCAAAAACTGCATCATAGTAAGCGGGCTGCAGGCCTGTATTTAAAATATCCAGTTGGGCAAAGTGGACGTTTCGCAGATTTTGTTTTGCAGCCAGTGCTTGGGCAGATGCGATCATTCCCCCTGAGGTATCAATGCCGTCAACTTGTTTTACCTGCTTAGCTATGGCAGTTGATAAATTGCCAGAACCACACCCAAAGTCCAAGACAACATCCTGAGGATCCAAGAAGGGTAAGGTGAGATTGACGGTTTTTTGAGAGGTAGCTCCCAGTCCTTCTCCAGAGCTGTCGGCCACTCGATCCCAGAAGCGTGTAGATTTATTCATTGTAGATAGCTTGTTGGCGGCGAAACTAGGGGCTTTAGCGGATTGGCGGTCATAATCTATACGAATGGTCGGCATTTTTCGATTTAGGATAAATCTACTCCTATTGTAGAGTAAGGGTTTAAAAGCTCATGATAGGCGCTCAATGCTCAGAAGATTTTGTAATTTATTGGCTCAGATCGTCAGCAGGAATCAACCCGCTTCCATTACAAAACACAAAGACGCACAAAACGGCAAGATGAAGACTTATTCGCTCCTCCTGTTCGGCCTCCTCTGTTGTTCGCTTTCCCTGCCAGGTCAAAGAACGCTTTCCGGGGTAGTAAAGGCAGCAGACAATAAAGAGAGGCTACCATTCGCAGATATCATCGTAAAGGGAAGTCAACAGGGTACCACGACAAATGTGGATGGCTACTTTTCGTTGATAGGTGTCCCAGAATCCGCTCTGACCCTCCAAGTACTATATGTTGGTTACACGCCCATTGAAGTTCAGGTTGAAGCGGGAACTACTAATGTCAAGAACTTGATCATTGAACTATCTTCTGGGGTTATTCTAGAGGAAGTGGTGGTATCGGACAAATCATTTAAGGTGATGAATGCCTCGGAAGGGATCAGCACGGTACAATTATCCCCTGCTCAGCTGGCTTTATTACCAAATGTAGGCGAGGTAGATATCTTTCGGTCTCTCCAGTTGCTTCCCGGTGTTAGTGGAAGTAATGAAAGCTCTTCGGGACTATTCGTGCGAGGCGGTACCCCGGATCAAAACCTCGTATTGTTTGACGGGATGACGGTGTATAATGTGGACCACTTTTTCGGTTTTTTCTCGGCCTTCAATGCCGATGCGGTCAAGGATGTGAAACTATTTAAAGGGGCTTTCCCGGCAAAATACGGTGGGCGATTGTCCAGTGTGGTAGATTTGACTGGCAAAACGGGTGATCCTAACAAATTGCATGGGAGCGTAGGACTCAATCTCCTGAATGCCAAAGCCAGTGTGCAAATTCCTTTATTTAAGAAGGGGTCGCTTTCATTCAGCGGCCGACGATCCTACACAGATATCATTAGGAGCGATTTGTACAAGAATATTTTTAACGTTTTTACCCAAACGAATCGTCCTCCAGAGATCGAAGGATTGGAAGTCAATACCGTTGAACCGGACTTCTATTTTTTTGATTTCAATAGCAAATTGAGTTTCAATCCCACCGAAAAGGATGTAATCGCTTTTTCATTTTATACTGGCGCAGATCATCTAGTCGAATTCAACGATATCCGCTTAGAAAGAGGAATGGAGCCGACCATACTCATTGAACTAGATGTGGATGAAAATAGAGATTGGGGTAATACGGGCTTTAGTAGTAAATGGTCGCGTCAATGGGGGGCGAAATGGTATTCCAATCTATTGGTTGCCAATTCCAATTACTTCAGCGAATACAAACGAGATGTAGATATCTTGGTTACCCTGGTGGAGCGAGACACAGTGGTGGTAGATCGTAATACCTTGGGCTTTGAGGACAATGATGTACGGGACCTTACCCTCCGCTTGGATAATGAACTACAACTCACGGGTAAACATAAACTCGAATTCGGACTTTGGGCCACGCTAGCTGAAGTGGATTATAAATTTGTTCGGGATGATACGCTTACGATTCTGGATTTGCAGCAAGAGGCTCAGTACTATGCGGCCTATTTGTCGGATACCTGGGAGCCGATTCCCGAATTATCCATCAGTGCTGGGATCCGCGGGACTTACTATGATTTGAGTGAGGAAATATACTGGGCTCCCCGTTTTTCTTTTCAATACAATCTTACAGATCGCATTAGACTTAAAGGCGGGTATGGGAAACACTATCAATTCGTCAACCGGATCGTCAACGAAAATGTAACCGAAGGCTCCAGAGATTTTTGGCTGCTAGCGGATGATGACCTCGTAAAGGTGAGTAGTGCGGAGCATTATGTGCTTGGGGCTGCCTATGAAACGGGTGATTATATCTTCGATGTGGAGGCTTATCGAAAGGATTTGTCCAATTTGGCGGAATTTTCACTGCGGTTTCAAAGGAATGATATCGATCTAGATCAACTCTTCTTCCTGGGTACGGGATATGCGCAAGGCATTGAATTCCTGTTGCAGAAAAAAAGAGGGGCTTATACAGGCTGGGCGACCTATACCCTAGCGAGAGTACGTAATAACTTCCCAGGAATAAATAATGGTTTTGAATTTTCGGCCTTGCATGACCAGCGGCACGAGTTCAAAACGGTACATTCCTATGAATACGACAATTGGCGCTTGGCTGCCACTTTTGTCTTTGCCTCTGGCAAGCCCTTTACGGAACCAGCCGGGCAATATTCCATTGAACTACTAGACGGAGAAGTGAACAACTACATCAGTGTAGGAGCTAAAAATGCATCGCGCTTACCTGCCTATCATCGCTTGGATATCTCGGCACATTATGTGGAGAAAATTGGCAAATATGAGATGGATTTTGGTTTGTCGATCTTCAACTTCTATGATCGACAAAATACTTGGTATCGGGAGTATGATTTTACAGATAAACCACCGGTGATTTCTGAAGTCCGATATCTAGGTATGACGCCAAATGTCAGCGCTCAAATCAAATTCTAAAGGAGGTCAGTCGATCAGTATTAGACTGTGAATTGAATCAAAAACACATGAAAAAGTCCATTCTATATATATTGTTGCTAAGCCTCGTGTTTTCCGCTTGCGAAGAAGAAAACCTAAACAATATAGCTGAAAACCAATTTGTGGTCGAGGCATTTCTTTATGCAAATGAACCTATCGACGATATTCGGATTAAAACCACGTTCCCACTCGCGGATGAAGAAGATACATCAACCCCCATCAATGATGCTGAAGTTACTTTAATCAAGGGAGGACAGCGGTACGCCTTGGAGCCTGTTGGAGAGGATGGATTCTATTATTATCCAGGCAATGATGTCCAGGTAGAAACGGGTGATCTCTTTCAACTGGAAGTGCTGCACAATGGTATTACCGCCAGAGCAGAAACCATTGTTCCGACACCTACTACCGGGCTACAGATTTCTCAAGATTCTATCAAGGTTCCGCAGCTACCGCTGAGTGCTGGTCGAGAAGCTATTGTGGCGGCCATTCGAACATTCCTATTGAGTTCTAGTATTAGAGCGGATTGGGATAACCCGGATCAAGACCTCTATTTTATGGTAGTGGAAAGCGTAAAAGATACCATTGATCCAATATTTCCTGGTCCGGTCTTAGATGCCTTAGAACGCTTTAGGTTTGTTTCAGAGCCCACAGACGAGGCATCCTTGGAGTTCTTAGCAGGAACCTTGGTGTCCTTTGGGACTTATGCAGTTAAGGTGTACCATATCAACCAAGAGTATGCACAGTTATACGAAAACCGGCAGCAAGATTCACGAGACCTAAACGAACCTCCTTCTAATGTGCAGAATGCACTAGGCGTTTTTTCCGCCTTTAATAGTCAAGAAACTTTTTTCGAGGTGGTGCGGGAGTAGGATCTTTAGGTAGGTTACTTTTTCCATAGCCCCAGGAACCGCCGCCAGAAGTCTAGTAGGCCGTTTTTCGGCACCACTTGCTGGATGATGGCCTGTAAACCTTCTTCAGAGATTGTAATCTCCTTCTTTTCTCGGTCACTTACAATGATGCCGGTCTGGCCTGGGACATTGGACGGTACTTCTTCGAATTTACTAATGACTTGCATGACTTCAAGAATGCGATTCCCGTCTCCATAAGGATCAAATAAAGCGACCGGAAGCGGAGCATATTGTGGACTGGAAAGTATATAATTACTGAAGAAATAAGGATCTAGTACGCCAAACTCTTCTCCAAAGGTTAAGGGCACTTCGATGTGTTGTTCGGTGGACTGATGAGTAAAGGCACAATGAAAACCATGAATCCGGAAAGCCCATTCTTGCATCTTTCCGGTTGTGGGATAAGCTTTCTGGAGATAGGCATTCAGGCCGACTAAAGGGAACTCGGGGGTGAATGGAATATTATGTGTATCGATTAATTGCTTAATTAAGCTCTCAGCAAGCTGGCCATAATCCTTGGCACATTGCTCGAAGAAATCCTGGTGAGCGTGTACCTCATCATCGGTGATGAGCTTCAAACATTGGATGATGGGTGCTGAGGTATGGATAGCTACGGAAAAATCGGGGAGACTATGTTTCCATTTAGCACCAATCAGCTCTCGTTCATTTGCTACAGCATCACTAAAAACAAATTTCCAGTTGATTCCCCTGGGGAGATCAGCTAATGCATCGATACTAGGTAGATCGGACAATTCCTGGATCGGAGTAAGTCTTTCTTTAGGCTCCATCGGTTCTTGGTTTGATCGGAACCCAGTACTCCTCATCAGGTTCTGGGTTGTTTTTAATCCCCTTTGGGTCCAAGCGCTCAAAGTGTGGCCGATCATCCAATTGAAAGCTGGAGTTGGGCATCCATTGTCCGAATATGTACTGGAAAATATTTGGGTCAGTTTTCCCATCCGCTGTCCTGAAAACAGCGTAGTCTCCTCCAACCAAATGAAAAACCTCCATTCCTTCGGGAATTTCCTTCACCTCTTCCACTTCTACCGCAGCCCATTTAGCAAAGGTGTTGGCAGGACTGAAACTTTCAAAATAGCCATCAGGGTACACACGTAGATCATATACAATATGATCTTTTAGCTGGTTGATTTCTTTACGCTTGGGCATAAAGGAGCTAAACAAAGCCCCCGTGCTGTTCTTTACCAAAGACATCTTTTGTTGTTGTCCAATCAATATTCTAGGAGCAAGCGTTTCGTATCTAGGTTGCATATCTACGGATTGTTAGCTGACAATATCGGAGTTAATTTTGGCTCGCGCAATAGGGTTCCTGCTTAGCGTAAATAGCAATGGAGGAGAACAACAGATAAGGATTTGTATCAAGGAATCGGTCGCTTTTCCATCAGGAAAAAGTATATTGCGCATCGCTCTCAAATTAACTTCTTCTACACCCAAATTTGTAATATTGATGACTGGACCTAACAATCAGATTTCGGCTGAGCCAAACATGTCGTATCTTAGGTATACGTTGACCGTGACTTATCGCAGAAATATAGATCTACAGTTTAAAGATCAAATCATTATTCCATTCTGAGATAAATGATCGCGCTATTATGGGAAAGGCAAGCCTCTCTTTTTTGTTGATCGTCTGCATAGTTCTGGAAGGACTCTGTAATACGCTCTTTATCAATGATGATGAGTTATACGATGTTGCTACGGCTAGCACCACTTACTTTGTAGTTGGAATCCTCATTGCTCTCCTCCCTTTGATGCCGACTAAGGCAGGTACTACTTGGATGATCTCTACCCGAATCACGAAGGGTATTCTCTTCCTTGGTTTAGGCTTGATTGGGCTATTTCTCTATGTTGAAGCTAGTGCCGTTTTTGAGAAGGTTCCCGTTGACTACCGTTGGGCGGACATGCTTCCCATTATGAAGATCATGTGTGAACGGCTGGTCGCGGGTAAATCCGTATATGCCAATATTGAGCAGATTTGGGGCGGGATAGAGCCCATTTATTTGCCCGCCATCTGGTTGCCTTTGCTTCCTGCCACTCTAATGGAAGTGGATGTGCGCTGGACTGCCATGTTGTTATTTATGGGGGCACTCATATTTTGTGTGTTTACTCGACCCAAATCACAGCTCTCCCGTCAGCAGCATTTCCGTTCTATACTCGTATTGGTACCTCTGATTATCTTGGTTCATCACTGGATGATCTATGAGTCCCGCTTCTTTTCTATGACAGAGGAGAGTATCGTGGTCTTCTACTATCTGTTTCTAGCTTATGGTATAGCCCGTAAGAATCCCATTTTAATTGCGCTGGGACTGAGTCTGTGCATGCTGAGTCGCTACTCCTTGGCCCTTTGGGCAGTGGTTTATGTATTGTACGAGCTAGTATTGGGTGACCGTAGAGCAGCGTTCCGGATCATCTGGATCGGTGGTAGTTTTTCACTATTCCTTTTGGTCGTCACGCAAGCTATTTGGCATCTAGATATCTTTCTAGGACTCCCATCCAATTACCTAGATGCCATTGTCAACGAAGAGCATAAGTTTGGGGCGCTTGTCCAGGATGGCTTGGGCTTAGCCAAGTTCTACGAGTATGATCAACTTCCGCGATTGAATCGACTTTTCCTGATTTCAGCTATTTCGGCTCCACTACTTTCTTTTACCATTTATCACTTCTTCAAATCTCGTCTGAATAAGGAGTTATTCCTCCTTTGCTCCCTCAAGCTGACTTTGGTGTTGTTCTACAATACCTTGATCATGCCCTTTGTGTATTTATTCTTCACCTCTACCCTATTTTCAATTGCCATCCTCAACTTCTATCTGAATTATGACCCTTCACCTTCTAAGACTGTCCAGCAAGCTTGATCTAGACCATGAGCTGATTTAAAAATTTCAGGTCAAGTCTACTAGGTTTTAGGATTAGAAAGCTTAGCGATTATCTTTAGCCATTTCTTTGTTCACATAACTAAGTTTATCGCATGGGAATCGATGAGATTATCCTGGAATTGCAGACCAATGGAGAAGCTTTTAGGCATTTGCTTAGCGGGGTTTCACCCGAGCTGGCATCTTGGAAACCAGCCCCAGATTCTTGGTGTTTGCTGGAAATCATTTGCCACCTCCACGATGTCGAAGGAGAGGACTTCCGAGATCGTCTCCGTCATACCCTAGAAACACCTGATGAGGTCATGCCGTCTATCTTCCCCACTGAATGGGTGATCGAAAGAAAGTACATGGAACAGGATTTTTCGACGACCTTGAATGCTTTCCTGGCCGACCGAGAGCAGTCTATCCAATGGTTGACTTCCCTACAGGATCCGAAATGGGATAATGTATATCAACATCCCGAATTCGGTCCGCTTTCCGCCCAATTGTTTTTACACAATTGGCTGGTACATGACTTTCTGCACATCCGGCAAATCCTGAAGGTCAAGTACGCCTACCTGGAGCAAAGCGCGCCCATTGATTTGACGTATGCGGGAAACTGGTAGGCTGGCCTGCTAAGTTTATTGACAGCGGGCTCCACCTTGTTGTAGGGAAAAATTACCGAGTCCTTGTAGCACGATCTTATTGTTTACCACCTTAATCGGGGTCATTTGGCTAGCGCCTTGAAGAGAGAATTGGAAATAGCTGATTCCTCCTCGATCTACGACATTCCAATTGAAGGCACCTTCAAAGGCGAAGTTTCGAGGGTCCGTGATGTCAATTCCTCCAACACTTCCGCCTCCTCCGCTGATGGAGTAATTGTAAGCGATTCCATTGGGGCAAAAATGGATGACTTGGGTGTTTTGGACAAAAATCTGCCCCCCGGACTGTGTGGTGGTGGCATACAATATATTACCACTTAAAATCTGTTTCCATTGATCGACTGCTGACAATTGACCTGACCTCATTTCATTAGTTTGGCTGGTGTGATGGGGTTCCTCCTCCTCCTGTTGGGCATTTCCCATTTGGAACCCACCGCCCATCAGCATGACTTGGAAGTGTTGATCCATCTCCTGTGAGAATTCGGCCGGTGCATCCAGGAATTCTTCGATACATTCTTGCGTTAGTGTCCTTATGTAGGTCTGATCGTTCAATAGTGCGGGATTTTCGCCTTCCATTTCAATGTTGGTATACGCTAGGAAGTGCTTATACTTCAGTTGGTGTTGCCCAGCAGTGTAGAGCACGTCATCAGCTTGTAATTGTTGCGCTACGGTCTGGCTGCTTGAGCAGAGCAAGAGAGAAAAGGACAATAGAGAAAAAAGAAGGGATCGCATAGAATTGTGGGATTTGACGATATGATTAATGGAGGGTCATACACCTACCTGTGTATTGAGAAAGGAAATTGTCCTCCAAAAAAGAAATGAAAGCCATTTCTGTAATCCCGAGTGACGCTAATCAAGGTCTAAACAGCATCCGTTACTAATTTATATCCTACGCCTCGGATATTGACGATCTTAACGCTTTCATCCGCTTCGAACTTCTTACGTAGTTTGGAGATAAATACATCTAAAGTTCTCCCAATGTAGGCTCCTTCATCCCCCCAAACTTTTCGAAGAATGACTTCTCTTTCCAGTGGAACATTCACAGCAGTGTTAAGTAAAGCAAGGAGCTCAGCTTCTTTGTTGGATAGTTCTACCTGTTGATCTCTATAGGAAAGTAATCTGTTTTTGGTATCGAAGGTCGAGGCGCCAATAGAGATTAAATTTGGGTTGTTGGGCGGGCGATTCCTTCTAAGAATAAAAAAACCAACAAGCCCTAGAAAGCCAAGAATGGGGAGAATGAAGCGGGTGACATTTGATGGGCTATTGTCTGTAGACAATTCCGCCATTTCCTCCGTTAGGGTGTTTTCATTGGATTGGGCTTGAAAACTGAAGCTATCTAAAATAGTGATGTGTAGTTTATAAGAACCCACTGGATATGCCCTTCCGATACAAGGAATCATATCAGGGTAAGCATTTCGGATCACATAGCCATATACTACTTCCTGTGTTTGACCGTTCACCATTTCAACCAGGTAGTCAGGTGCAATGTTGGATTCGTTCATGACACGATCAATGACATTGACCAGATCACGTGGATCAAAACCGAATTCAAATTCGAAGGAGATCTGATATTGTTGATCAACTTGCTCAATCGGCAGCACTCGTGAAGTACTATCGCCCCAACACTTCAACAGCTCGTGTCCAATCAAACGCATAGCTACAGCCGTACGTTTCTCGCTGATATCTGTACTAGAGGAGGCTTGTGCTCCCAAGGGAATACAGCCCACTAATACCACAAATACCAGATATTTACAACGATCCATCAACTGTTCTTTACTCATGCTGCAAATCTATTGGTTTATGATAGCTATTGCCTGTCTCAACACTCATTTTACCCCCAATTTACACTAATTTACATTTGTTTAGGGAAGATCAGCGGGGTATGGTACTACCTTTGAGTCTGTACTTATACAGGAATTGTACGTATTTCGATTATTGTTGGTTAATATTGTTACATGAAAACTTACCTAGCCTTACCGATGCTGCTACTGTTAGGGCTTTCCCATACTGGAATAGCACAACATGACTTCCCTATAGAAGTAGAATATGAAGTCAATAAGGTCTATCCTCCTTTGTCTATTGGGAAGGCCGAACTCCAGGAAGTTCAGACCCTGCTAGACCTCAATAAGCATTACAAGGCTTCCTGGATCCGGGAATATCTGGCCGTGGAGGTGGTGACCATCCAAGGCGGGAAAGTGCGAAAAGCTGTGGGAAATAATGAATGGTTTAATTCGGAGCAAAAGGAACTCATGAGCCGTGCGGACGTGCACGAGGAGATTGTGGTGAATGTCGAATACATCCCAGAAAACACGTTGAAGCATAATGATCCAAAAGATCTAAGTTTTGCCGTAAGGATAAATCCCGATAAAGAGGCGGCCTTTCCCGGTGGACAAGTAGAGCTACTCCGTTATCTCAAGTTGAATGCCATTGATAAGATTCCCGAAGGGACGTTCAAAGGCTATGCCCTCACCGTCATCCAATTTACGGTAGACGAAGAAGGCCGCATCATTGATGCGCAAAACTTCTGGCCATCAGAAAATGAAAAAATAGACAAGCTCCTGCTGGAAACGATCTGCAATATGCCCAACTGGGAGCCTGCCCAATATACCAATGGCCGAAAAGTCAGGCAAGACTTGGCATTGACCGTTGGGAATATGGAAAACTGCGCTGTTAATATGATCAACATAGGGAAAGGCCCTGCCAGCAATTAATTAGCCTAAGTTGGATGAATGAGCGCAAAAAAAGAAGGTTTTGCGGCAAGATACAGCTGAGAGCTGCGTTTTGCCGCAAATATCTGACCCATTTGGGCGCAGCTGAATGAATCACAACTTGTATTAATTAATCCTAACTCCAACATTTCCCACCTTGTGTCCTAGTTCCACATAAGCATGTGCCGCTTGTATCTCTTCTAGTGCATAGGTTTTGTCCACGACCACCTTTAGCTTCCCCTCCTGCACCAACTGGGTTAGGTAAATCATTTCCTCAGCTATAATCCTAGGACTACTGGCCGTGATGATCCGTTTATTGGTGCTTAGACGGGTCCAAAGCATACGTACGCTAGGTAATGGGGAGGCAATATTTAGGTAGGTCCCGCTCGGACTTAAGTGTTTTACTGCTAAGGAAAATGGAAGTTTCGCCACAGCATCAAAAATGAGATCGTATTGTCCCAATTGATCGCGAAAATCTGAAGCTGTATAGTCTATTGTTTCGTCTGCACCGAGTGTTCTTAGCAAAGTATGATTCTTGGCCGAGGAAACACCGGTGACTTCTGCACCAAATAACTTGGCCAATTGCACTGCATAAGTTCCTACACTCCCGGATGCCCCATAGACTAGCACATTTTGACCTGGCTTAACCGCCGCTTTGCGAAGAAAGTGCAATGCTGTGTGTGCGCCAATGGTGATTGCTGCTGCTTCCGTATGTGTAAGGGTGGCCGGTTTATGTCCCAAAATGGTGGACGCTGGGAGGCAAACATACTCAGCATAACCTCCCCATTTATCCATAGAAGAACCAAAGACTTCATCTCCCACCTTATGATTACTGACCTCCTCTCCTACTGCCTCAATCTCCCCGGATAATTCTAGCCCTAAGATCGGTTTTCGAGGTTTGAAAATACCTAGGGCAAGTCGAACCGGTAGCCACATTGATCTGGGTACGGTAAAGCTTCGAATCCTAAAGTCTGCTACTGTCACGGTGGTAGCTTTTACCTTGATCAATACTTCATTTGATTTTGGAAAAGGCTTGTCAATGGTTTGCATTTGGAGTACCTCTGGGGCTCCATAGGCGGTACAAATTATCGCTTTCATTTTTGTCATCGCTTTTTTAGAGCAAGTTGTTTTGTATAACAGCCATTTTCATTGACTTTGGTTAATAACGTTCGGTCGGCTCTTAGATCATGCTGTGAGGCAGTAGCAAAGACTTCATGAATGAGATAAAGGAAAATTTTTGACCCCTACAAAGGCCAATACTTAATAATGGTAAATTGTTAATATATAAACTCTTAGACGCACCTTAGGTGTTTTGTTACCCCTACAAGGGCTAGTGTTGCATGGATTGTGTTTTTTTATGATATATGTTTTAGATATTTTTGTTTCTATCTGTATTGCAGTTGTGTAGTTCGTTTTACGGATTAGGACTTACCCCTATTTCTCCCCTCAAAAACAATAGTCCAAATTTTAAAACAATAGTCCAAGTTTTCTCAAAAGTCGACTTCTACCTTTGCGTCACAGACTTCCGCATACTGGTAACCCCTTACTAAGTCTTCGGATCTACCTCCCCGTAGTAATTCACAATTAAACCTAATTTCAACAAGCATGAGAAAGATTTTATTAATCATCCTAACCATCACACCCTTCTTCATTTTTGCTCAAACAAATACCTTTCAAGGAAATCAAGCAGGTGCTTCAATCACTACTGGAACTGCCAACTCTTTCTTTGGATCCTTCGCAGGCAAAGACAATACCACTGGCTCCAGAAATACCTTTGTAGGTACCTGGGCTGGAAACAAGACAACCACAGGTCAAGAGAATACCTTCTTGGGGCTCGTTGCGGGGCAATTTAACACAACGGGTAATTTCAATACCTTACTTGGGGCAGGGGCAGCAAATGACAACCTCACCGGGTCCTCCAATACCATAATTGGCAGAGGGGCGGGATTTAAAGTTACCTCTAGCAAAAACACTATCCTCGGTGCCCAAGCGGGATTTAATGCGACTGGGGCTAGCAATGTATTTCTAGGGTTCTCCGCAGGTAAAAATGAAGCGGGATCCAACAAATTGTACATTGCGAATACTAGCACAGCTAGTCCTTTATTGTACGGTGAGTTTAATAACTCCTTCCTTAAAGTCAATGGTAATTTGGAAATCACTGGTACTTTGACCAATACTCAGTTCCAAACCAATACAACCAACATCGGCAATAACACCAGCGCGATCGGCACCAATACAACCAACATCGGCAATAACACCAGTGCGATCGGCACCAATACAACCAACATTGGCAACAACACTAGTGCAATTGGTGCCAACACATCTGATATTTCTGCTAACGCCAATGCGATCAGTTCGAATACAACGAACATCACAGCCAATACCAATGCGATCAACACCAATACTTCCAACATTGCTGCTAATTCAAGTGCAATAGGTACCAACGCTTCTGACATCGCCGCAAATGCTTCGGATATTGGAGACAATGAAGACCGTATCGAAGATTTGGAGAATGGTGCCAATTTTTCATTTTCTGGAAGCAATTCTTTCGTAGGGGAACAAGCGGGAGAATCCAATAGTGGTAGCAACAATACATTAACAGGTTACCAAGCTGGACAGAATAATACGGGAGGTAGCAAGAATACATTCTACGGCACACAATCGGGCAAGAATAGCAGTGGAAGCGGCAACGTATTCATCGGCTATCAAGCGGGGAAAGACAAAAGTGTTTCCAATAGATTGATCATTGCCAACTCAGATACCAATCAACCTTTGATTTTAGGGGATTTCTCTGATGGAGAGCTTGTAATATTTGGTGATTTGAAGGTGACAGGTAAGGTAAGACAGAGATATCCTGTGGGAGCTGTGGATCTAAGACAAGATCAAGAAGTCGGTGAAGAAATTGCAGATGAGGCTTTTGAAACTTCCTTTATGATGGAGCAACTGATCGAAGAGAATAATGAAATTAGAGCAGAAAACGAGGCCATTAAAGCCGAATTGGCGGAGATTCGTCAAATGTTGAATGGCTTGCAAAATGTCAATGGCTCTATAGAGATCACTCCTGTAGGTGGTAGTATTTCACTGCAAAATACGCCGAATCCATTCCGCGGCTCAACAATTATCAACTACACCCTGCCTAGCAATGCCAGTGATGCTAGTTTGATCATTACCAATATGAATGGGCAGCAAATCAAAACTTACCAAGGTTTGGTAGAAAGTGGTCAGGTGAATTTCGATAGTGAAAGACTAGAAACCGGCGTATATAACTGTACCCTATATGTGGATGGGCATCCAGTGTCTAGCCGAAAGATGATATTGAATCGGTAATTAGCTGATCGAGTACATAACTGTAGCCCCAAGTCAAGTCTGATGTGGGCTATCAATAAGAGCCAACTTCTCCAGTTTAGGGGGTTGGCTCTTCTGGTTTAAGTGCATAATTTTTGTTTATGGATTCTATCAGAAATATAAATTTTGTTTTATACTAAAAGCCGTCATCTTTGCAGCAAAAATTACCACCACGTATGAAAAGAATAACAATTGCAAAGGGTGACGGTATCGGACCTGAAATTATGGATGCAGTGCTTACTGTCTTGGCTGCAGCGGATGTAAATCTAAGCTATGATGAAATTGAGATTGGAGAAAAAGCCTATCTAGGTGGCCATTCCTCCGGAATTTCGCCAGATAGTTGGGATAAAATCCGAAAAAATAAGGTACTACTGAAAGCGCCCATCACCACTCCACAAGGCGGAGGTTACAAAAGCTTGAATGTGACCATGCGTAAGGCCCTCAATCTATTTGCGAATATCCGGCCTTGCCGTAGCTTTCATCCGTACGTGGAGACCAAGCATCCCAAGCTGGATATTGTAGTTATTCGGGAGAATGAAGAGGATCTGTACGCAGGAATTGAGCACCAGCAGACCCCTGAGGTCGTTCAATGCTTGAAACTCATTAGCCGACCGGGTTGTGAGAAGATCATTCGCTATGCCTTTGAATATGCGAAAACCTATAACCGCAAAAAGGTCACTTGCTTCACGAAGGATAACATCATGAAGCAAACAGACGGCCTTTTCCATAAGGTATTCGACGAAATAGCTCCAGAATATCCGGAAATTGAAACGCAACACATGATCATCGATATCGGGACAGCGCGCTTGGCAGACACGCCCGAGGACTTTGATGTGATTGTAGTGCCTAACCTCTACGGCGACATTATTTCAGATGTGGTGGCTCAGATTACCGGCTCCGTAGGGCTTGCTGGTTCTGCTAACATCGGTACAGGTGTGGCTATGTTCGAAGCCATTCATGGCTCAGCGCCTGATATTGCAGGCCAAGGCATCGCTAATCCCTCTGGTTTGCTACAAAGCGCGATTGTTATGCTCAATCATATCGGAGAAAATACAGCGGCAGCCCGCATCCAAAATGCTTGGCTAAAAACCTTGGAGGAAGGCTTACATACTGCAGATATCTTCAGTGAGGGTCAAAGCCAGCAGAAGCTAAGTACCAAAGCATTCACAGAGGCAGTAATTGCTAACCTGGATCAAAATCCTAAGGTGCTACAACCTGTACAACCTCTAGTAAATAGCCAGATCGTACTTCCTAGCTACCAAAGAAGACCGCAGCCTAGAAAAGATCTTTTAGGCGTGGATGTCTTTGTGGATTGGGCAGGTAATAATCCGGAAGATTTAGCAACTCGCTTGCGCTCCATTGAAAATGATCACTTGAGCTTATCCATGATCACCAACCGCGGTATAAAAGTATGGCCAAATGGTTTTGATGAAACTTTCTGCACAGATCACTGGCGTTGCCGGTTCCAGACCACTGCCGAGCGTCCAGTCAGTAAAGCAGAAATTCTAGCGCTTCTCACTCGAGCAGATGAGAAGGGCATTGATACGATCAAAACAGAGAATCTCTACGCCTTTGATGGCCGGGCGGCTTTCTCCTTAGGACAAGGACAATAATAACAAGGTAATTCAGTTTTTTCCTACCAAATAATACCAGATTAATTGATACGATCGAAGGGCTCCGAGCGGAGCCCTTTTTCATTCCATGACCTGCCGGATCTATTTAGCGCTTGTTAGGCAGGATGTGAGGTATTTATCTCCTGTAACATTCGGGGAGGGATTGGAGACTGCTGTTGTAATCCCGTTCTAGTAATACCTCAAATTGCTGTATGAATTCGAGGATTCTTAGCAAGTCTTCCAGTCGCCTTTCTTGCAGGGCTTGAGCTGCTCGATCTATCTCGCGTTTCAATCGATTTTGCAATTGATACATGCTGGCTAGTTCGTATAGGCACGAATAGCTAAAAGTGTTAGTGATTTCAATAGATTGGCTGGTGGTCCAGGCAATATCTGTCAACTCTGCTAGCTCGAGATTAATAGAAGTACCACCCTCATATAGGAAGGTATCGGCTTGTAAGGGCTCTGAAGAGTTGATCCGGAAGAAGTTTGGGAAACTATCCTGCAGCATCTTCATGTGCTTGGCCGTTGTGATAACCTTCGTTGAACGTCCCGCATATACTTGACCGTAGGCCTTAAATGCTTTAAGAATTTGAGTATTAATTGCCTTGGCCTTATTCAATTCCTCCTGATTACTCTGGATCTCTTCTGTGAGTTTATCCAAGGCTAATTGCCGATCCTGATGTAGGCGGCTGGTCGCATTCCAGTTGTTGAACCAGATAGCTAAATTGATACCCACAAACAGTAAGACGATCTCTCCAATAATGTACTTCCAATTCACTTTGTGAAATCTGGAAAACAGCCGTTTCATAATACTCCAGGACTTGATGAGGGTTTAACTTACGTGAATTCGAGAACTCCTTCCTGATGAAACGACCAATGCTTAAGTTTTATAGATATGTCGTACCACTTACCAAGGCAGTTCTTCCCCTCTCTCAGCATCCCAGTAGATACCGCTTTGAAAATCCTCCATTGCAAATGCCCAGATTCGCCGGGCGGATTCTTCTGGGCTAAGTCTAGCATGGATATTATCGGGAGTGATTTCTGTGCGTACCCAACCGGGATGAATGGTGGCAATCTGAAGTCGATCTCCATATTTGTTAGTGAGAATTCTACTGTACATATTGAGGGCGCTCTTGGATATCCGATAGGCAGTGGAGTCGGTCCCAACGCAGCTTGCTATGGAGCCCATTTTGGATGATATATTCAAGAGCTTCCCCGTACTCTCCATCATGGGTAGAAGCAATTCTGTTAGTAGGATAGTTCCTTCCACATTTACAGCCAAGGTGGAGCGAAGGGTATTTGCCTTGGGTTCAAAAGTGCCTAAGTCTGGGCCAATGCCAGCGTTATTAATAACGATATCAAAAATGAGATTTCTCGTTCTGAGTTGGTTATGGAATGAACGAATACTCTCTTCTTTGGAAAGGTCTAAAGCGTACATGAACAATTGCTCATCTGAAAGGCTGTTGCTCCCATTTCGAGAAGTACCGTGTATCTCAAAACCATTAGTTAGCATAAGCTCAGCCAAGGCCCGGCCAATGCCTTTGGAGGCCCCTGTTATAATCGCTTTTTTCTTCATGTAAGTTTAAATTTTCGGGCTTATAGGCGAAAGTTGTATCTAGCTTTTAACAACACTTGCTGATTGATCAGTTCCCAGCGCTCCAAACCATCGAGGGTATTGTGATTAATGACCAGGAATATCTCTCCTTGTGGCAAGAAGATCCAGTGAATTCTGGCATTAATCCCAAGACTTTTGGTATCCGTGTCATATTGGACGAAACTATTCAACTGTAGGTCTGGAGAGGCATTGAAACGTACCCGTAGCCCCAATAGGGTTTGATCAAAATCGCCAAAAGGTAATCGACCTACATTGTGAGTGCCAATCAACTCAAAAGTGAGGATGCTGGCAGGGTTCCAATTTAGGCTGGCTTCGTATTCATTCAGTCGCCCTTCGTAAAAGGTTCCGAACCACCAGGTCAACTGCCCGTTGAATTTCCGCTTCGCTGCTAGTTGCGCCTCCAATCTATAGCGATTGAAGTGGTATTCTCCTGCAGGAATACTAATGTCATCGGCAATACCAAAGGGTTCTATCAGTCTTTCTCCACGTGGCATATAGTTGACCTCGAAACGATCTCCACTTTCTAATCGCCAGTTGATGGGGGCTGTAAACACCCTGTAGGACTCCCATCTTCCCTTTAGATCTGTGATATAGAACAAGAAAAGCTGATTGCGCATCTGACGGAGCCACTTCCAGGAAGGACGCGGTGCATAGGTCAAACCCGCTCTCCAGCTATGAATACCACGCCTTGGCACAAAACCCAAGGAGGGATCAAAGGCATCTCCAATACGTAAATAAGTAAGCGCTGCGTCCCAGATATCATTGGGGTAATCTACCTTAAAAGCAAAGGCAGATTGATCCCCCTCCAGGTCCATTCTATCTGTGTACATACCCGAAACACCCACCAAGAAGTTCTTATTACCTTGGAAGCGCGTGGTTTGATAGGTGAAATCAACGCCAGAAGTATAACTGCTACCTCTACTTTGCGGATCTCCGAAGGTCCCGATAAAACCCACTGAAGATTCCTTCAAGACATTCTGCTTTACCCGGATAACTCCCAGCGTAGAACCCGGTAAATTCTCACCCTCTAAGTCTAGCGATCGGGTCTGCATGGTAAGTCCGCCGAAGGCTGTTTTACCCACCCTCCCGTTCAGTTTTGCTCCGGCTAATATGGGGACAGCGTTTCCACTGTACAAGCCGATCCTCCGACTGAAGAATGGAATAATACTTCTGCCAAGTCCAAAACCAAATTCAAAGATATCTGCTCCTTCTAAGAAGAAAGCGCGTTTCTCGGGAAAGAAGAGGGGAAAACGGGTAAGGTTAGTTTGACGAGTATCTACTTCTGTTTCGGCAAAGTCTGTATTCGCAGTAATCGTAGCAACAATATTGGGGCCTATGCGTTGACTGGCATCTAAGCTTGGGTCCAGTGTGACGTCGTAATTGCCGTTGCCGATCTTACTGGCATTCGCGATGATAGAAGGTCGTACATTCAAGCCCAGGCCATAATTGAAATCGGGTAAATTGGTTAGTAATCCGGCTCGGCTCGTCTGGATAAACCATTGATCTCGCCGAATATTGGTCCAACGAATGGTCTCTTGGAAACGCTGAATCCGCCTTTCTACATTGAAACCCCATTCGTGTAGGCCTTTTTTGAAAGAAAAGCTTTGAATCGGCAGGCGAATCTCCAGCGTCCAACCCTTGTCGTGGATCTGGGTTTTGGCTTCCCAAATAGCATCCCAGGCTTCGTTTTCAGATTCTCCTCGATTGGATACCAGCGCATCGTATCTTGCTCCCCCTGCATTGACCGCCAAGATAATGCCAGATTGGCCGTCCAAGAATGGGTCAATGACCAAGCGGATATGGTCTTCGTTCTCTAATTCTACATCTCGCAGTTTCGAGAAATTCACGATCCCGGAGGGATCATCATCAAAGCATTCAATCCCGATTATCAAAAACCTTGGGTTCGCCAGCACCCTTACGCTGGTTCTTCCGGATGGAGTACCTCCTTCTTCTGGCACCACCGTCTGGAATTGATCTAACACCGGAGCTTTTTCCCAAGCGGCGTCTGTTAGTTGGCCATCTAGGAGGAAATCCCCCTCTAATTTGCCAACGGCAAGTGTTGGTCGGTTTTCTTGTTGTGCATTAGCATGGTTAACATAGAAAAATAAGAGCAGAAATAAACAGCTGCTAATTAGGTGTTTCTCTTTCATTTCTGGAAATTTCGCGTAGGAGAGAATCTCGGGCTTTTTCAGAAAGATAGGAATAATTGTGATGGCCACTTCCTATTGGAGCGCTACAAATTAGCATTTAGCAGGAATTGACTCAAGAAGCGTACTAGTTCATGGTTTCAGAAAGCGCTTTAGCTTACGCTCATAAACAGCGACGGATACTTATAGTGCCTATTGTTTTACTTGAAGATAGTAAGTGCAAGTAGCTGATTTAGAGTTTGATAAACTAACTACTGTACAGGCTTAGCTCTGCCTTTAATCCTTGCCGGAATGCCAGCTACTAACACAGCCTGAGGTACGGCTTTCAAAACCATTGCCCCGGCTGCAATGACTGCGTGATCTCCGATTTTTATATTTCCCAGTATGGTGGCTCCCGTCCCTACCACTACGTGATGACCCAACTTGGGATGTCGGTCCCCCGTTGTGCGCCCGGTCCCTCCCAAGGTAACATTATGAAAGAGGAAGACATGCTCGCCAATCTCACAGGTTTCCCCAATTACAATTCCCATGCAATGATCCATTACCAAACCTGCTCCTATTTTGGCTGCGGGATGAATATCTACACCCCAGCATTCAGCAGTTCGATTAGCTAGCCACTTGGCAGTGGTTCTTTCTCCTGCTTTCCATAGACAATGCGCAAAACGGTGGGCGACCAAAGCTTGGAACCCTCGATGCAAGAGAAGGGCTTCAGTTAGGCTATGGCAAGCAAAATCTCTTTCAAAATAGTTTTGTAGATCTATTTCTAGTATACTTTCTAGCCCCGATTCATGGTGCGCTATGTCTCGCCATTGGCTTCGGAGCCAACCCACCTCAAAAACCTGATCTTGCAATTTGTCACTCAATAGGTCTATTAGTACATCAACCAGCTGACTGTTCGGGCGGATATATCTTTCGGCTAAGATATGCATCGGGCCTGCCTCCATCGCTTGAACCTCTTCTAAGATGGCCGTCCAAAGCTTACTCATCTGTTTTTAGTTCTAGTTCTGCCAATGAAATCTCATAGATATTCCCAAAACCATTGAGCGGCCCTTGGAGGTAGGCTTGGAAAGACTCGTAGGTGTACTGACCTTCCTTTATACTGAAATCCCTGTTTAAGCGACTGGAGAAATAGAGGACGGTGCCGTCTGGAGAGACCTTAGGCGAAAAATCATAGGTGTAGGTATTGACGATTGGTCCTAGATTCCTGGAGGGAAGCCAGCTTCCATTTTTCTTAAAGGCGTAATGGATATCATCGTATCCCAAGTCTCCCGGTTTATGCTGTATCATGGTGAAGAGCCACTGCCCATCTGGCGAAACCCCGACGTTTCCCTCGTGATATTGAGAGTTGATGGCTTCGTCCAGCAGTACGGGGGCAGCCCAGCCTGTGGTGGATTTGGCAGCGTAGTATACGTCCAGGTCTCCGAAGCCCCCAGGGCGACTGGAACAGAAGTATAGATTACCTTCTTGATCTACCGATGGTGAAAATTCGTAGTAAGGCGTATTGATTTGTTCGCCCATGTGCGTTGCTGGGCCCCAGCTTCCTTCCTTTGTGCGTTCTACAAACCAAAGATCACTGCTATTGAGGGTGTCTCGCCCTGGCAGAGGGCGTCTAGAACTAAAGTACAGGCGTTTCCCATCGGGGGAGAGCGCAGGTGATCCATCGCTCCATTGTCCCGAGAAAGGCGCAATTTGGGGGGTGGTCCATTTTCCTTCTTTCTGGGAGGCATAGGCAATGGTACTATAAGCATGATCATTGGAATAGATGGCATAGTACATTTCCTGTCCATCGGGCGTAATGCTGGCATGTCCTTCGAAGGCCGCAGTGGAAATAATGCCTGGTGCAACCATTCTAGGAACGTAGTCAATGAGTTCTTCGACAGGAGGGATGGAATAAGTGTCGGTTTTTTCCGTAGGCACCGCAGTAGAATGGCAGGCCAATAGAAATTGAGCTAGGAAAAAGACTAGTAAGGTGATTCTCATTAGATGTGGGTTTGACTAACAGATTGAATATGCTTAGGTGGGTATTTGGGGCTTTACAATCATGGCTATTCTTACAGCGAATTGAATTGATGCCACGGCGATGGTAAAGATAAAATACTCTACAGCCATCGAAGAGATTAAGTTCCCCGTATTGATCCTTTCCGGTTTATACATATTCACTAGAGATTTGAGCCTACTATCGAGACAAGTTAAAGGCATTTGACTGCCCTCCCCCCTAAGAAATAGGTTTTATTCCCTAATTTGGGTTTGTTATTGTTGAAAGGACCCCGATGCTAGAACGCTGGCTGTAGCTAAGAAAAGACTTTCTCGCTAGCCCGGCATCTGGACTAATCGAATCTAAATTTTAAAGTTGACTATGCATCTGACGAATCAAATATTGGCCACACGCGAAGCATTCGTAGATTTTATTCAAAACTACCCCTCCGGAACCCCCTTAGTCATGCTAAATATCCTGAAGTTCAAGGAAAGAACAGATGACGGAGCGGAATCTGGAGAAGCAGCCTATAATCGTTACGGGGCAAATGTAGCTCCACTCTTAGCTAAGGTTGGGGGTAAGGTCCTTTGGGGTGGGCAGGTAAAACGTACCTTAATCGGTGATTTGGATATACAGCCGGATCGTATTTTGATCGTTTACTATCCTTCAAAAGAGGCTTTCATTGAAATGTCTACCTCAGACGCCTATGCCAAAATCGGTGGTGATCGTGAGAAGGCCTTGGAGTATGGAGGGTTGATCGTAACGGAAACCATGGACTTCTTAAGTAATCCCTAGCCAACATAAATTTACCACAATGCAATAATTGTTAGATATATGGCTGGCCCGTATCTCTTCTCGCCTGCCCATTGGCAATGCACCTAGCCCGTGGATTGAGCTTCCTTTAAAGTCAATCAGATCACTAGTAGTCGTATCAGACTCCTCCTGATAGGAATCAGCTATTAGCAACACTATCGAAAAAGACCTAGCAAATGACAAGCTTTTCATCACCTTACTCCAAGGAAAGTTTGGGAGCGGTTAGCGATATCTTCCCTTAAAAAAACTGCAAATAAAGTTTGGGTTGTCTACTGTCAAATTTGTACACTTTAAAATGGTATAAAATTAGGCTTGAATGATATGTAGCAGAATATTACATGTTATGAAATGCGCTATTCGAATGAAAAGATGGAAATATGTACTTGCAGTAAATAAAAATACTATTATATTTGATCTAATTCCTAGGTTTACAAACCTAAATTTTAGCCCCACATCTCAAGTTGAAATCCTACCCAATACTGTTAAGCATAGCATTAGCCTATAAACGTTACACTCTATACTGGCACTTAAACTTATTCAAATGATACAAAAATTACTTGCTTCAGTAGTACTGATTATCTGTGCTACTTTGACACTTCAAGCACAGAATACCGTCAGTGGTACGGTTACCGATGCTGAAACAGGAGAGCCACTGATTGGCACCAATATTCTTCTGTCTGGTACTGCCACAGGTACTACGACTGACGTAAATGGAAATTTTTCCATAACCAACGATGCTCCCTTTCCTTGGACTTTGGATGTGAGTTACACCGGATATGCTTCTCAGGAAATAAAGGTGGCTAGTGCCTCCAGCAACCTTGCCATCCAATTGGCACCAGGTGCGATAATCGGACAGGAAGTGGTGATCTCTGCTTCTCGTCGCCGGGAAAAAGTACAGGAAGCACCAGCCTCCATTACGGTGCTGAATGCAAGAAAACTGGAAGCTTCTCCCAATGATAATCCAGTACGGAATCTAATCAATGCACCGGGAGTTACTATCCAGCAGCAGTCTGCCGCAAGGATTAATGTACAGCTGCGTGGTGATGGTGGATTGTTTGGATCTGCTTCTTTCCCAATCCTCGATTACCGATCCTTAGTAGGGCCCGGTCTTGGTACTTTTGATAACCTGAATTCCCCACTTAACAATATCGATATCGAACGAATTGAGGTAGTACGGGGCCCAGGTTCTGCGCTATATGGTCCTGGTGTTACGTCTGGTGTGGTCCACTTTATCAGTAAATCGCCGATCGATAAGCCAGGCTCTACCATTCAGTTGATTGGAGGTGAGTTATCAACCTTTGGCGTGGCTGCGAGACATGCGACTAAAGTTTCTGATAAGTTTGGGTTTAAGATCAATGCGGTTTATAAGCGAGGAAATGAATTTACCTTGGATCCCAGCAATGAAAGAGATCAGCAGCAGATAGCTTTGTTCCAGCCGACAGTTTCAGAACCAGCCATTACCAATGGCGTAGTAGATGCAACAAAACCTGGAAGAGTATTGCTGAATCAAGGTGATCTTGATCCTGATGGAGATGGCAATTTTATGCAGGATTTCTGGAATCAAACAGTAGTAACTGCAGCTTTCGAGTTCAGACCTCAAGATGATCTTTCCGTAAACGTTGCGGGTGGTTTTAACAATGCCTCTGCGGTTTTCTATAACAGTCAGGGGGAAGGTCTGTCACAGGCAACGGAAACCTGGGCTCAAGCACGTATGCAAAAAGGTGGCTTTTTTGCGCAAGCCTTTTATTTAAGAAACAATGGAGGATCTGATGAGAAACCTACCTTCCTATATCAGACTGGAAATATCACTACTATTAACCGTGAGCAACTAGAAGCTCAACTACAATACAACTTTGATCTTCCCAATTTTCTAAACTCCAATTGGACAGCTGGATTTGACTACAGAAGTTCGATCGCGGATACGAAGAACCTTGTATATGGTCGAAATGAAGAAGATGACGATTTCGGTATTGCCGGATTGTACTTACAAACCAAGCTTGAACTAGGTAAGCAACTAGACTTAGTTTTAGCAGCTCGAGGTGACCGATTTAACTTCACGGATGAGAATGCCTTTTCTCCTAGAGCCGTTTTGGTTTACAAGCCCGCTCCTACTCACACTATGCGTTTTGGCTACAACCAAGCTTGGGGAGCTCCTTCTCAGTTGCAGGTCAATATCGATTTCCCTGTATCTTCACCAGTGCCGGGTGCTTTCGATATCTGGTTAGTGGGTAATAAGAATGAACAGACCTTTGCTGCCAATCCCGAAATTAAGTGGAACGGTTTATTGCCTTTACCAAATGTTCCGGTGGGTACTCCTGGTATGCCTTTGGCATTTGTCCAAGGAGCAGTGAATGATGCCGTCTTACCTGGTGTAGAGGCCGCATTATTGGCAGCTAATCCAGCGCTGGCACCATTCATGCCAGCCATTAATGCTTTCCTATCAAACCCTGCTAATTTCGCTGGCGGAACGACTGGTACACTGCTTGGCATTAATTTATTCAATCAGCAACCACTGGGGATTTCTAATGCTCCAGCAGCGGCGCTTAGAAAAGAAACCACTTGGGAATTTGGCTATAAGGGATTAATTGCCAATAAATTAGCCGTTTCTTTAGATATCTATAATCGCGAGATTGATGGTGCGACGCTATTTACAGCTATCAGTCCTTCCTATGGGCTGTTAGGTCTGGATCAGATGGGGAGCGACCTTGCGGCAGGAGTAACGGCGAATTTGACGCCATTTCTCGTTGAAACACTACTGGGAGCTGGCTTTGATCAAGCGACTGCTGAAGGTACAGCTGCTGCCATTTCAGGTGCATACGCAGCTGGCTATACCGCGGGAGGTGATGGTTTTGCATCAAGTATTGCTCCACTGGCTAACGGATTCATCCTAGGTGCTGTGGAGACGCAAAATGTTCCAGATAATGGGGTAACGCACGTAGCTGCAGGATATCGTACCTTTGAAGAATACAGCTATACAGGTGTTGACTTCGGTTTGGAATACTACGTTGATGCAGATTTGTCTTTCTTCGGTAACTATTCCTATATCTCGGAGAATATCTTTAATCCAGTGATTAGAGGTACGGATGGTGATACGGAAATGACTTCTATAGCAGCTCCAAAGAACAAATTCAGACTAGGGGCTAATTACGCACCTGAATTGGGTTTCAGAGCTAACTTAGCTTTCCAGCATGATGATGTCTACACCGTTTTCCTTGGTCAATTTTCTGGGGAAACTGACGTCAGAAATCTAGTTGACCTTGGTATTGGTTATAAATTTGATAATGGTTTGAGCATCGATATTTCGGCGCAGAATCTGTTCGATACAAAGTACCGCTACTTCCCTGGATTCCCGCAGATTGGAAGAAGAACTTTAGCTACTTTGACTTATACCTTCGGTGAAGGTAAATAACTAAGACTGACAAAAAACTTAGGATTGGGGGAGGATGTTTTTCCTTCCCCTTCCCTACTGTACTGAGCGGCGAAAACTGAGTTTTCGTTCACTCCTCCCCTCTGTGATTTCTCCTGATTTCCTTAGTAAGCCTAAAGCAATACCTTATGTCTCTCAGCGAAGAGACAGGAGCTCAGAGTGTCAGCAAATTTGAGTTTAGATGATGTTAATTATATATGCCTGACGTGAAGTGGGACGGTTTATTTCCGTGACCACTTCGCTCAGTGTCTCTCCCGTGGTTAGTAAATACTATATAATTTTTTATCTTCAGGGATCATCCAAATTATCTGCATGAAAAAGTTTGAATTTAAGTTTTATCATTGGGAAAAAAACACACCCGATGCCCCTTTCCTTAGACAACCCTTTGGTGACAAATGGGAAGTATACAGTTGGAAAGAAGCGGGACAAATGGCTAGAAAAGTAGCTACCGGTCTGCACTCTTTTGGCCTTCCGCCGAAGAGCCATATTGGCTTAGTGTCTAAGAATTGTCGGGAGTGGGTGATAGCCGATATTGCCATCATGATGGCTGGTTATGTTTCTGTCCCCTTTTATCCTACCTTGAAAGCGGAAGCTGTGGGACAATTAATAGAAGCAGGGGACGTTAAGGCTCTTTTTGCGGGGAAGCTCGATGATTGGGAAGGCATGAAAGATGGAGTTCCTGAAGGTATGCCTGTGATCAGGTTCCCACACTATAAAGGATGTTCGGAGGTTAAGGAAGGGGTAGATTGGTTTGAATTCATGGATCAATTTGAACCAATGGAAGGAGAACCTGCCGCGGAACTCGACGATATATGGACTATCGTATTTACTTCTGGGACCACTGGTACTCCCAAAGGCGTGGTTTTGACCTACGAGGCCTTAGAGAGTACTAAGCAAGTCATCGAGGATAATAACCACCTGCAAGTATCCCTAGAGGGAGACAATACGTTCTTCTCTTTCCTTCCGTTAAATCATATCGCAGAGCGGGTGGTAGTAGAAAATACCTGCCTCAAGTATGGTGGGGTGATTTCCTTTGCCGAATCCTTAGAAACCTTTGCGAAGAACCTGCAGGAAACCCAGCCTAGTCTATTCTTTGCTGTTCCTCGGATCTGGACGAAGTTCCAGCTTGGGGTATTGGCTAAAATGCCACAAAAACGCCTCGATTTACTGTTAAGCTTACCGATTATATCGGGAGTCGTAAAGAAGAAATTGAAAGCAGGCTTAGGCATGACGAATGTTCGAGGCTGTCTTACCGGAGCTGCATCCATTCCGGAGTCGACTAAGAACTGGTTTCGCCGACTTGATATCCCGATCGCAGAAGGCTATGGTATGACAGAGAACTGTGCTTTATGTAGCTGTTTAGAAGCTAAGGATGTTCTACCCGGTTCGGTTGGGAAAGCATTACCTGGGGCTACCATTAGGATCCATCCGGAATCTGGTGAAATCTTGATGAAGGCGCCTTATTTGATGCGTGGGTATTACAAAGACGCTGAAAAAACAGCTGAAACGATCCAAGATGGTTGGCTGCATACCGGAGACCAAGGACGAATCGATGACAACGGGAATCTGTTTATCACAGGGCGTGTCAAGGATACCTTTAAAACAGCTAAAGGGAAGTTCATTGCTCCGGCTCCAATCGAATGGCATTTTGCTCAAGATGCGGATATAGAACAAATCTGCATATTAGGACTAGGCTGTCCGCAGCCTGTGGCTTTAGTTGTACCCTCTGAAATTGGTTTGGCCAAGCCGCAGGAGACACTGAAAGCAGGATTGCAGTCCACTTTGCAGGAAGTCAATAAACAGTTACCGAATTATCAGAAGGTATCTACCATTATTGTAGCCAAGGATGCATGGAGTATTGAGAATGGTTGTTTGACACCGACCTTAAAAGTGAAACGGAATGTCTTGGGACAACGTTATAAAGATCTGCTAATGTCTTGGCACGAAGATAAAGAAATGGTACTCTGGGAACAGAACTAAACCGGGGTGCTTACTAGGCTGGCGAAGCCATTTCCTGTTCCACCATTTCGGGAAGTTGTTCCTTAAGGATATAGAAGAGGCTTCGCCCCTTTTTAGTTAAATAAGGGTAATGGAATTCCCATAGGGCCATCATGATATTTGCAAGGCTAACCTTTTCTTGCCCTAGGGCTTCTCGTTCGGCAAGCCACGAATTGAGGATACCCCAGATATTGCGAGCAAAGATCTCATAATGTCCTTCATGAGGTTCTGGGAGCACCAGTCCATTTCCAACGGCGAGATATAGGCTATTTTTGGTGAAGTTCTGCACATGTTGCATTTGCTCTTCAAATACATTCTTGGCATTTGGAACTAGCGCTATAACCTCCAAAATGTCTCGATAGAAAAAACGATATCCAATCTGGAATTTCAAATAATCCTTAATCAACGATAAATAGTCTTCCTTTTCTACAAGTGCAAGGCTGGTAGTACTTGCTTGTTTCAGTTGCTCCGCCATAAGTTGGAGCACAGCCGCCATTAAATCTTTTTTTAAGGGATAGTGGTAAGAAAGGTTTCCAGCACTGATGCCAGCCTCATGAGCGATATCTTGGAGCCGCACATTGCTCACTCCTCTTCGATTGAACAGTTGCGTGGCTTTGCTTAGGATCTTCTTTTGGGTCTTTTTCATTAACCGTCGGTGTTTGCCTCTATAGAACGAACAAGTGGAGAATTGAATTAGTTCTTTTAAATCAGGTTCTTAATTGATTGTAACAGATATGAGAAAATTCGCATTTGGAGATGTACTCCTGCTATTTGCTTTCTTGCTTCTATTCGCATGTCAAGGCGAAGAAAGCACGATTACGACTGGAGAAGGAGAACTGACAATGAACACGGACGAACTGCTCCAAACCATCGGGGAAATATATGCCTTCGGCTATCCCTTAGTTTTGATGGATATGACAAAGCAGGTAACGACCAATACCGAGCTTCCCCACCCCACTCGGCCCCGCGCTCCCATCAACCAGCTGGGCCACTTCCGAGAATTCCCGGATCATACCTTGACGGCCGTAGTCAAACCCAACGTAGACACTTACTACTCGATATCCTGGTTGGACCTGGGACAGGGCCCTCAGGTGCTGTCCATGCCAGCTACGGATCGCTATTACTTGTTACCCTTTATGGATGCCTACTCTAATGTGTTTGCTTCACCGGGTACCAGAACTACTGGAACAGCTGCGCAGAATTTTCTGGTGGTTGGCCCAAATTGGAGTGGTGAAGTTCCTCCAACATTATCATTGATCCAGGCACCTACCGAGATGGTCTGGATGCTAGGAAGAATCCAGGTCAATGATGAAGAGGATGGGGCCACTACGGTTCGAGCCATCCAGGATAGTATGCGATTGGTACCCTTTAGCGCTTACGGAAACGCAGAATATGAAGCACCTATAGGGCAGGTGAATCCTGACTTCCAAGAAACTACGCCTGTCAAGGCTATCCGCGCCATGGATCTAAATACCTATTTCAACCGACTCTCCGATTTAATGGTGCAAAACCCACCAGCTAACAGAGATTCCGCTATGGTCAGGAAGATGGAAAAGTTGGGTTTGGTTCCAGGTAAGCCCTTTGAACTCAATAGCGACAATCTCATTCTTAAGACAAAACTCAAGGCGCTGCCAGAATTCATTCACAAGCGGATGGAGAAACGGCGAGCGGAGCCAGATACTAACCTGCTCCGCAACGGCTGGTCCATTGCAACAACTGGGATCGGTGAGTATGGTACGGAGTACCTCCGTCGTGCTTTCATTAACTTCATTGCATTAGGGGCTAATCTCCCGGAAGATGCGGTGTACCCTAATCTGGTTTACGATATTAATGGTGAGCCACTAAATGGAAAGCGTCGCTATCAGATTCACTTCGATGCTGATCAGCTCCCGCCCGTAAAAGCCTTTTGGTCACTTACCGTCTACAATGCCGATGAGTTCCTGGTTGAGAACGAGGATAAGCGCTTTGCATTGGGAGATCGTGATGAGTTGAACTACAACCCGGACGGTTCTCTAGACCTGTACATTCAGACGGAAGTGCCACCAGCGGAGGACAGGGTTAATTGGCTCCCGACGCCGGAAGAAGGGCCTTTCTTTATGACCTTACGACTATACTGGCCAGAACCTGAGGTCTTGAGTGGTGATTGGTTACCACCACCGGTCATTCCCGTCAAGGAACAGTAGCGTGACGTACAATTAGAAGAAACGCTTATATTCACTCCTCAAACTTATCTTTAGCATCTATGGAAGCCAATTACCAGACTCCTTTGGTCCTATCTGGACCCTTTCGTAAACCTAAGCAAATGCTCTTGGAACAGGAATATGGAGGGCACAAATCACTCCATGATGGGGATGTCGCTTCCAATTTAGGACTAAAGGATGCTCCGATAGAGGGCCCTACTCACTTTAGCCAATTTGTTCCGCTAATAGCAAAGATCTGGGGTAAGGATTGGTATGAGCGCGGTTGTTTTTCTGCTCACTTTTTGAATATGGTGGTGGAGGGAGAAGAGGTAAAAGCTTTCGTAGAATGGCCTGAGAAAGGAGAAACCATTACTAGATGCTGGGCGGAAAAGGCAGATGGAAGTCCAGTGCTGGAAGCTAGTGCCAGCCTTGGGACGACTGATCCTACCCTATTAGAACAACGAATGGCTAAACTCCGACCAGTAGGCCAGCTTGTCATCCTGGAGGAACTAGAGGTGGGTTTGAAAGGTGCTCATGAAGAGGAGGTAGTTATGAGAGCCGACCAATATATGGGAAAACTCTATCCTTTTTCTTTGACGCAAAAACTGACCACCATTACCGAGAAATCTCCATGGTATACCGAGCGGTCTCCATGGGGATCACCCATCATCCCACTAGAAATGATTAGTGTGCTGAGCATGTACACCTTTCATGAGGCCGGTTTTGAGGTAAAGCAACCTTCCATCGGTTTGTTTGCCGATTTGGAAATCCGGATGCTCAAAGGTCCCTTGCTAGTTGGTGAATCCTATAAGATACGTCGAGAGATCGTAGCACTAGGCGAAAGCCGAAGAACGGAAGGCTTTTGGACCCGAAGTCAGATTTTAGATAAAGCAGGCAAAGAGATCCTTGCGGAAGTCCTACTTCATCAGGCTGTTTTCAAACACTCCTATCCAGATTACCCACAGACCGCTTAACATTTCTAGTAAGCCACTCTTATTGAGGTATTTCGATTCAAAGTGCTCATATGTCCTTTGGCTCTATCTTTTTAGGTAGATACTGCCCGATCTATGATTATTTATCTGCAATGATGTTGCAAATAACTATTCATAAAGCTATATTTGCAACATTGTTGCGTTATAGCTGTTCTTACAGCTTCCTATAGTAACAGACGCAAAAGTCTTTTAATAGGTAGTAAACTTTCGGGGTGCCAGTTATGGGCATAACTGGCACCTTTCTTTCTAGGAAGGAATAATGCCCGCTAAAATCAAATGAAGAGATCACTGTGGACAAAAGTGTCCAGACCAGTGGACTTAATTACCGGTACCTATGGGGTCCGCAAATTTAACTCATCCTTAGGGAGGTGGAAGGTTCTAGCTTATGTGTTCCTTACCATTGAACTTTTAGCAGAGGTCTTTGCTACCCGAGCCTTATCTCCACCTTGACTAGTTCTTGAACTTTGAATCAGTTGGTTTTCTCTTGCAGTTGAGATACATTTGGAAGAACAAGTCGATGGGAAATTTCTGCACTATGGAGGGGCGTTGTTTTTGATATTGCGTCATGCCTTTCACTATAAGTTTTGTACAGCAGATCAGAACCCATCCGAGCTTGGATTAACAAACTAAAATGAAACTGCGTACATGAGAATTGGATTCCTAATTTTTGTGATTCTCCTCCTTGCGATCTCGGGACTTGTCCTACAATCGAGTCTAGGAAATAAGAATTTGGCACTGGATGCTGCGGCTACCTTAGGAGAACAACCAGATAGTACCTTATTACGTCAATCGGCAGACTACCAGAATGAAATTCCTTCAGCAGGCTTCGAAAAAGAGGATACAAGCATAATTTATAAGTGGGACGATACCGTATTTGACTGGGTAGAAATTGGAGAATTAGAAAGACAAAATCACCCATCGAACGTGGAAGCTTCTGAGGTTGATTTTACAGCTCCAGTTCAAATGGAATGGGAGCAGTTGATGAATATTCTCTATCAATTGAAGTATTATCCTGAATTAGATTTGTCCGTTTTCGCACCGGTATTTGGCCCAAAGTTGGAAAATCTAGATGGTCAAATGGTCACCATAGAAGGTTTCATATTACCGATAGATGAGGAGCAAGGTATTTGGGCCCTGTCGGCCTTCCCCGTTGCTTCCTGCTTCTTTTGCGGTCAAGCTAGTCCAGCTTCTGTCATTAGTGTTTACTTCAGTGAAGGAAGCCCCCGACGTAGATATGCCACTGGGGACCGTTTGTCCTTGCAAGGGAAATTGATGCTAAATCATAACGATCCCGTGGAGTTATACTACATATTGAAAGATGCAGAGGGGACACTAATCCAATAAGCGAAAGTGCGCTGTAACTAGAGATAAACCAATTGGCTGATAAACCCGAAAAGCCACTAGCATAGATTTGTCCGTTCAACACTAGTGTTGAACTAAACCGACTGTTATGAAAAACCTTATAGCTGCAGCAGCACTATTGCTGTCTCTCCATTTGTATGCTCAGGAATCAGAAGGCAATTTCCCACCTCCAGTTGAAGCCCCTATTATCAACGCCGTCAAGACCAGCACAAAAATCACCATTGATGGAAGGTTAGAAGAAGCAGACTGGAATCAAGCTCCAATGGTTGCGGATTTCTTTCGAAGAGAACCTCGGCAAGGAGGCGAGATTAGCTTTCCTACGGAGGTACGCTTTTTATACGATGATAAGCATTTGTATATCGGAGCATCCTGCCAAGATTCGTCTGGTATTCAGGGGGTTAGAGTGCAAGACCTTCGCCGTGACTTTAGCTGGGGAGAAAATGATATTTTTGGTGTAGCACTAGATCCCCAGAATCTCAAGCAGTATGCACAGGTTTTTCAGACGACCCCTTATGGGAACCAGCGAGATATGCAAAACTTCAACGGCAATACTCATGATCCTGGTTGGAATACTTTATGGCGTGTCAAAACTCAACGCACGGCAGAAGGCTTCACGGCTGAATTTGCTATTCCATTTACATCCTTGCGTTATGATCGACCAAAAGCTGGAGAACCGGTCGAATGGGGCGTCACATTGGTTCGATATGCCAGAAGGGCCGTAGAGGTATCCACCTTTCCAGCCATTCCACAATCCTTCACGCCTTACCGAATGACCTACGCCGCCAGATTGCAAGGCATCGAAGTTCCTCCTCCCGCGGCCAATGTTCGTATTGAACCATATACCTTATACCAATTTGATGAAAGTAAAACTGGAGATATTGTCCTAGAAAATCTGAATGAGGCAAAACTGGGACTAGATGCTAAGTGGGCCATCAACCCAAGAACGGTAGTAGATCTGACGATCAATACGGATTTTGCCCAAGCCGATGTAGACCGTGCAGTGAATAACTTGGAACGCTTCAATATCTTCTTTCCGGAAAGACGACAATTCTTCCTAGAGAATTCCGGAATCTGGGCGGGCGGTCTGCAGACTTCTATTCGTCCTTTCTTTAGTCGAACCATCGGCCTGCAAGGGAGCTTCAATGCTGTACCTGCACCCATTGACCTGGGGACTCGCTTTACCCAACGGACTGAAAAGCAGGCCTTAGCAGCCCTTTTGGTTAGGCAGCGAGAAACTGAAAACTCCGCCCGCGCCAACTTTGGGGTCCTGAGGTACTTGAAGAATTATGGACGGGAGAACAACATTGGGATTATGCTTACGCATCGCTTAGATGAGGAGCATCAGGATTTGGGTCTGCTACAAAAAAATAATACCACCATCACCATTGATGGACAGATACGCCCCACTAGCGAATGGGATGTACAATACCTTCTTACCACTTCAATTGACGAGGAAAGCGGAGAGGTAGGATACGCGGGGCGATTCTTTACGGGCAATCGGAGCAATGATTTCTACTATGGTTGGGTAACCGAGTATACAGATGCAAATTACCTTCCGGGTATGGGGTTTGTTCGCCAGACAGATGTAATTCGACACAATCCAGGGGGATATTATATTTGGAGGCCCAAGAATATACCCTGGATCAGGAGATATGACCCTGGTTTCTTCGTTAACTTTAACCATGATGCAACTAACCCTTCTAAATTCCAGCAGGCTAGCATTTACATCTTTCCCATTTTCACTTGGTTTAAGGACAATAGCTTCCTAGAATTCTCTGCCACACCGACCTGGCAGAATATCAATTTTGACTTTGCTCCTTTGGGATTGTCGATTGAAAAAGATCGCTATTTCTATACCCGCTATCTTATTCAATACAATACAGATCTATCTAAAAAATGGTCAGGTGATATTGGGTATAATTTCGGCCGCTTTTACAATGGGCGGCGAAACACTATTAATGCTGCTGCCCGCTTTGCCCCTATCCCGCATTTAGCCATATCATTAGACTATGAATACAATGCCTTGGAAGGCGTGGGGCTTGAAGAAAAGAATCTTTATACGAATCTATACACTGGAAGCCTTCGGCTCGCCTTAAATCCACGTGTACAACTATCTACTTTTTACCAATACAATAGTTTTGGTCGACAAGGGCGGTGGAATGTACGTTTCAGTTGGGAGTACCTGCCGCTTTCTTTTGTTTATCTAGTCTTTAATGATACGGAAACGGATATTTTCGAACCAGTGAACAGAGACCGGCAATTTATTGGAAAGCTAACTTTGACGCAGCAATTTTAGAAAGGTTCAATACGGAGAAAAGAGACCGTCCGGTGTTTATTTCGTGATACACTAAAATTTTAAAAGGTGCATCAAATGTCGATGCACCTTTTAGGTTTAATTCTACGCTATTCTTCCTCCATCCTCTCTACCCTTAGCTTGAAGTGCTAGGGTTTTCGTGCCTCCTGAGTCGGTGCCTTTAGCCTTGGAAGATCGCTGGCCACCGGTATCGGTACCTTTGGCTTTGGGACTACGGATTCCTCCGCCTTCAGTGCCCTTACCCGCTTTGGCCAACAGCTCCCTTCCATCTTTAACTTTACTCTCGGCTCTGAGGGCTAGTATTCCTCCACCTTCCGTTCCTTGGACTTTGGTCACAAGGGTGATTTTGCCACTTCCGTTACTGCCATTGGAGGCTACTATAGCGGTTGAACTCGTTCCATTGGAAAGGAGTGCTAGTGCAAGAACTAGACAAGGAAGCAGTAGGGCTTGTTTTAGTACTTTCATATCTGAGGTTTGTAGGGTTAACTATAAAATACCTGGGTTGCTACTATAGGATATATAACAACATGTACATATAATACATTTTTCTATTCAAAAGTTCCTTGACCACCTATTTTTTTTGAGCCGTCTTCTACCGCTGGCGCTGGGCACATATTTTATTGGGAACTTATTTTCTAGCTATACACTTGAAGGGTTGGAATACAAGCCCAGTAAGATAGGACCCGAGTTCAATCACGCTGGCTAAAACCAAATGCTAAAGAAGATATCTATACATGAAAATATTCATCTTTGGACCTCCTGGCGCTGGGAAATCTACCCTAGCCTTGGAACTGGGGCGCCAAATGGACTTACCCGTCTTGCATGTAGATCATTACTTTTTCAAAGCGCCCAATATCCATATTTCGACAAAGGAAGCTCTTGCTGAATTGAAAGCGGCACTTCCGCATGACAATTGGGTCGTTGAGGGGAATCACGGTGCCGTACTCCCTTTGCTTGCAGCGCAGGCAGATCATAGCATTGTGCTGAAAGTATCGCCTCTACTTTGCCTGTATAGAGTTGTCAAGAGGTATTACCAAAACGATCCTGAATTGAAAAAGGCTATATCGGAGGGATGGGAAGAAAAATTGAGCTGGCAATTTACCTGGTTTATCCTACGACTTTTTCCCAAGAATTTCGCCAAACAAAAGCAACAAATCAAAGCGTTAGCAAAGGGAAAAGTTCATTTGGTCAAGAACAGCAGACGATTTGACTTGAGGCTGTTAGAGTGAGGTATATAACTAGGTCATTTCACCAGTAAACTCTTTGCCACTTTATGACTAATCATAGTTGGAGCCCCGCCATTACAACTGACCAATAGACTATTGTCAAAAGGTTCGACCTGTAATAATTCAAAGGTGGTTCCCAGTCGGATTTGTAGCTCATTCAGATAATGTAAAAGCTCCTTAGAGCTTTTCGCTATTGCCAACAACTTTACCTTCTGGCCAAGAGGCACCTCTGTGAGAGATTGAAATTCTTGTTCTATCACCATCCCTTTCTCATCTGGAATTGGCGAGCCATGCGGATCAACCCTCGGATAGTCTAACATTTCATCCATTCTAGCGAAAAGTTTGTCGGATTGAATATGCTCCATTTGCTCCGCGATTTCGTGTACTTCCTCCCAACCAAAGCCCATAACGCGATGCAAAAACATTTCGGTAAGTCGATGTTTGCGAATGATCATTGCAGCCGTTCTCCTACCCTCTTCTGTCAGTATTACGGGCTTATATTTCTGGTAATTTACCCAGCCGTACTCCTCCAGCTTTTTGACCATGTTATTGGCCGTGGGCTTACTCACACCCAATTGTTTGCTGAGTTCCGTCAGGTTGATCTGGCCCTCCTGTTCATCCAGAAAATACAAGGCTTTGAGGTAGTTTTCCTTGACGGTTGTGGACATATCCTTTTTTACCGACCAAAATAAGCAAAAAAAAGCCTATTTAATTTTGTTAGAATAGTCTAACTTTATAATTTTGTGTATCTAATAAAATTTTATAGCTAGTCAAATGAAAGGATTTAATCTCTATAAATATTACTTGGTACTATTCAGCTTTGCTTTGGGAAGCACCATTTATGCACAGGAGGCTAGCCTTTCCGGTAAGGTTATCTCTGACTCAGGTGAGCCCTTGAGCTTTGCAAGTTTAGCCTTAGAAGGGACTCCGTATGGGGGGAGCACAGATGAGGAGGGGGTATTCGCCATTTCCCGTGTTCCTGCAGGATCCTATAAGGTAATCGTTTCCTATTTAGGTTATCAGACGGAGCAGCGGAAGATTGAGCTGAAATCTGGCCAAAAACTGCAGCTGGATTTCTCTCTAGCGTCACTAAGTAATATAATGGACGAGGTGGTTGTGACTGGTACCATGAAAGAAGTCAACCGATTGGAGAGCCCTGTTCCCGTGGAGGTCTACAATCCAACTTTCTTCAAAAAGAATCCCACACCAAACATCTACGAGGCCCTACAAAATGTGAATGGTGTGCGTCCGCAGCTGAATTGCCAGGTTTGTAATACCGGTGATATACATATTAACGGCCTGGAAGGCCCGTATACCATGGTACTCATTGATGGTATGCCCATTGTGAGTAGTTTGGCAACGGTTTATGGTTTATCGGGTATCCCGAATTCACTAGTTGAACGCATGGAAATTGTCAAAGGCCCAGCCTCTTCCTTGTATGGTAGTGAAGCCATTGGTGGTTTGATCAATATTATTACCAAATCTCCTGACAAGGCTCCACTTTTCAGTGCGGATGTAATGGGTACCAGTTGGGAGGAACTAAATGCAGATGTAGGGGTTCGATTTAACGCAGGTGCAAAAGCTTCTGTACTGACTGGCGTGAATTATTATCACTATGATAATTTAATTGATAACAACAACGATAATTTCACAGATGTAACCAATCAGAAAAGAGTATCCGTTTTCCAGAAATGGAACTTTAAACGAAGTAATAATCGGCTTTTTACGCTTGCAGCTCGCTATTATTGGGAGGATCGTTGGGGAGGAGAATTGGATTGGACATCTGAATTTCGCGGTGGCGATGAGATCTATGGCGAGGCGATTACCACAGAACGTTGGGAGTTGCTTGGTCAATATCAGCTGCCAACTGCGGACAATATGCTTTTCTCTTGGTCTTTCAATAGTCATCATCAGAACTCTGTCTACGGCGATACCCCCTACCTCGCAGACCAAAGGATCGGATTTGGTCAGTTGACTTGGGATAAGGCGATCGGAAAACATGATCTGTTGATCGGTTCAGCCTTGCGGTATACCTACTACGATGACAATACGCCAGCCACTGGAGGAGAAGCCGATGATCCGAATAATCAACCTGATGAGATATGGCTGCCCGGGATCTTTTTTCAAGATGAGATCACCTTCAATGCCAAGCACAAGGTCTTGCTTGGCCTTCGTTACGATTATAATACCCATCATGGAAATATTTTCACGCCCCGACTGGCTTATAAATGGTCATTAACACCAACCGATATATTTCGTCTAAATGCTGGAACAGGGTTTAGAGTCGTCAACTTGTTTACAGAGGATCATGCTGCGCTAACTGGTGCGAGAGAAGTGGTCATCCAAGAACAATTGGCGCCAGAGCGATCGTACAATATCAATGCCAATTACATCAAGAAGATGTATTTGGAAAATGGCGGAAGCGGTAGCATAGAGCTATCTGCCTGGTATACACACTTTACCAATGTAATTTTTCCAGATTATGAAACCAACGCCAATCAAATCATTTACGATAACCTTGATGGTTTTGCGGTGACTAAAGGGGTGAGCTTGAATGCTGATTTGTCCTTACCCAATGGTTTTTCTTTCCTTTTGGGCGGTTCCTTGATGGATGTTTCTACAGAAGAAGGCGGTGTAAGGGAACGCCAAATCTTGACAGAGCGTTTTACCGGGACCTGGTCGATTTCCTATCGGTTCTTGAATGATAAACTAGTTGCGGATTATACGGGCAATGTGTATGGGCCAATGCTGTTACCGCTTCTTGGAGAACTTGATCCACGCCCTGGAGAATCTCCATGGTGGAGTATCCAAAACATACAGCTGACTTATCGCGGAATGCCTAATTTTGAAATTTACGGTGGTGTGAAAAATCTGCTTAACTGGACACCATGGAAGAACCAAGAGGAACCGATTATTGCTCGAAGCTTTGATCCCTTTAATCGTGGAGTGGAATTTGATGATGGTGGGAATGTCATTGCCACTTCCAGTAACCCAAATGCCCTATCCTTTGATCCTAGTTACGTATATGGACCTAATCAGGGCATCCGAGTCTTCTTGGGAATCCGTTATTCAATTCGATAAGAATGCAAGTTTCAACTTATTCTGTTCTGCTTATCGGCGCCTTGGCCCTAGCCGCCTGCTCTTCACCAAAATCGGTGAATGAACCCAGTATGCCCCTGCAATCCTTTAGTTTTTCTCAGGTAGATAGCCTCCGATCCATAGAGGAAAGACCGCTAGCTATTTTCTTGCATGCGGAGTGGTGCAAATATTGCAAGAATATGGAATACACGACCCTTCGGAATGAGAAGGTAAGGCAGCTACTAAATGACAAATTCTACTTTGTTCCTTTTGATGGGGAATACCGGGAAGAAATACTATTCAAAGGACATAAATTCAATTTTCAACCCAATGGCCGACGTTCTGGTACCCATGAATTAGCTAGGGCCCTAGGCACCATAGATGGAGAAATGATCTATCCTACCCTGGTTATCCTTAATTCTCAAGATGAGATTGTCTTTCAGTATGGGGCTTACCTAGGGGCTAGACAGATGAAGTCTATCCTGGCAAAGGCGGCGAGGTAGACCTACCAACGATTGACCGTGTTTTTCGATAGGTATAGCATTTTGACGCTACTTTTGTTTACAAGCATCTTATAAACATAGAGTTATGACCTTTTGATTCGACTATTTACTTAGGTCGGATTTTATCTTCACAAAAACTTCACAATTCCGTGTAGCTCTTTTCCGCTGTTCACTGCACTTTACTTCTCGATTATTATCTCAGTATGAATCCAGCTGCCCAATCACTCTAAAAGGATGATCGGGTAAGCACGGCATAGCATCACCTTAATTCATCAAATCAGAAGTATGAATCAGCAGTTTATTACCTCTTTCTCTTTACGAGCCTTATCGGCCTTCTTTTTTCTGATCTCCAGCTTGCCCATTTTTTCTCAGGGGAAGATCAATATGGATCAGCGTTACCAAATTAATAAGGATGGTTCCTACATTCAGTTTAAAACCACTTTAGCAGGATTTCCAGTTATCCGGGGAGCGGCCAAATCCTATCAAGCTACCATCTTTTATGATCCGACCGATGTGAAGAATAGCTCTGCGACCATTCGTATCGGTACTGAAGGCTTCTCCACTGCTCATGACAAACGGGATGCCGTACTGCAAGGGCCAAATTTTTTGGATGTAGCTAAATTCCCTGCTATCTGGTTCCAAGGAGCCGAGGTGGTGCCCAAGGATAGTGGCTTTGATCTGAACGGGACACTGAACATCAAGAAGATTAGTAGGCCCGCAACACTTCACGTTCAGCAACCTACCTTGATGCCCGGTGCCATGAACAAGCAAGATCTCATGTTTGTCAAGGGTAATCTAAAGATCAATCGCAAGGATTTTGAACTCGGAACTTCGGGAGACTGGGCTACGAACCCGATGCTTGGAGACGACATTGATATCGAATTCTCCTTCATGTGCTTTAGCTACACCATCGAGTATTTACAATCCAACTTCATCAGACAGGTGGATGGCCGAGATCATGCGGTAGGTAAGATATATCAAGAGGTTAAGAGGAATGGCGTAGAAAGCGGCATGGAGATGTTACAGACTTTGATAAAGGACGAGCGGTATCAGAAGGATAATTGGTTGTCAAACCTAGCCAATATCGGTTGGATCCTAATGGTAGATGGATTTGGGAAAGAGGCTCTACCCTTTTACGAGTTGGCCTTGGAGAAAAAGCCGGATCACCTTACTTCTTTGCTACGGTTGGGGGATGCCTATGTCATTGCAGGATATAAAGACAAGGCATTGGCGCATTTCAAGCAAGAAAGAACTCTGCCAGCAAGGGCAAGGTTTACCCATATACCTCATATGATCAGACTATTGGACGATCATTTTGCACTAAAGGACATGCAATGAAATACGCTCTAATTATCGGTTGTATAATCAGTATGTGGGGCTGCCATGCTAGCTCTTCTTCGTCTGCAGCTGACTCATTACCAGAGGCCCCCACCGCTACGGGATTGGAAAGGATCTATGAGATCGCCCGGGAAGCTAATAATATCCGGAGTGTGTTGATCAGCCTGGATGGAAAGCTAGTGATGGAACAATATTTCGACGCTTATTCATCGGATAGCCTGGATCATCAACGCTCAGGTACGAAAAGCATTATGGCTAGCTTAATCGGGATAGCTATAGACCAGGGCATGATCAAGGATGTAGAGGAACCCTTATCGAACTACCTGATAGATGTCGATGATCGATTTGATAATATTACTATTCGACACCTACTTACCATGACCAGTGGGTTTGAATGGAATGAGGAGGTTAGTGTTGAGGAGTACAATACCTGGGTGAGTTCAGGAGATCAATTAGGATTCTTGTTGAGAAAACCCACTATCCATGCGCCCGGAACTAAATGGAATTACAATTCCGCTACGATGCATTTGCTTTCTATGGTGTTGACCCGTGCCAGTGGGATGTCCACGCTGGCTTTTGCAGAGCAATATCTCTTTGCGCCGCTACATATACAGGCAGTCGAATGGGAGCGTTTATCAGCGGGCTTTTACAATGGAGGGGCAGGCCTTCAGTTACGACCAAAGGATATGATAAAGCTGGGAAAGTTGATTGCGGATGATGGGATGTATGAAGGGAAACAAATTATATCCAAGGCGTTTATTGACGCAGCTATTTCCCATCAAGAGCCAACGCCTTTTGCAAGTGATGAAAACATAGGTTACGGTTATGGATGGTGGCTAGGTGAGCCAAACGGGGTTCAGGCCATTCTGGCTAGGGGGTATGCTGGCCAAATTATTGCAGTCTTCCCAGAGCTGCAAATGGTGGCGGCGATTACGCACAATTGGCGCGTCGATGTAGAGGAGGCAATCGCCCAGCAAGGGCAAGCCTTCAGCATTCTCGCCACCCTGCTAACGGAAGATATCACCACATTTAACTAAATCAAGCTAAGCCAATCAAGATGTATCTAAGAACCGCAGGTAGCATTATATTATTAGTCCTCGCAATCGGACATTTTAGTTGTAGTCCGAATCAGATCAAGCAAGTAGAGATTCCGATGCTGACGGATTCTAATTCAGCATTCGAGAAGGCAGAGAAAATAGCTGCCAGCAAGCCGAGTTTTAGAAGCTTATTGATTAGCGTAGATGGGCACTTGGAGCTTGAACAGTACTATCAGAAGTATAGCAAGGATAGCTTGGACCATCTTCGTTCAGCCAGTAAGAGTATCATGACCACTTTAATCGGGATAGCCATCGATAAGCAGTTGATTCCAAGCTTGGATGTACCCATCTCGAATTACCTTACTGTTTCAGACAAAGAGAAAGAAGGGATCACCATTCGACACTTGGCATCGATGACGAGTGGACTGGAATGGGAGGAAGGGATGGGATACAATGACAACAACGAGATGATCGATTCTGGAAATCCGGTCCAATACGTTTTGGATAATCCACTGATTCATGAGCCAGGGACAAATTGGAATTATTCCACAGGAGATATCCACCTATTGTCTGCCATTCTTACGGAGGCAACGGGAATGAACACCTTACAGTTTGCACGGAAGTTTCTATTTAAACCGTTGGATATCGCTGATGTGGAGTTGCAACGATTTGGAGATGGATATTACAGTGGAGGTTCCAGGTTACAACTAAAGCCCCGAGATATGATCAAGATCGGGCAAATGTATGCTCAAGGTGGAGTTTTTGCGGGGGAGCTGATTGTATCCGCTGCTTTCGTTAAGGAGGCCACGAGTTTGCAAAACCCTGGCGGTGCTTTTCCAAATCCAGAAGAAGGATATGGTTTGGGTTGGTGGGTAGGAAAACCGATGGACCTAAAGGCCTTTATGGCAAGCGGCTATGCTGGACAGACCATTGCCGTAATTCCAGCCTTGAAGCTCGTGATGGTAATGACACAAAACTGGAAGGTGAGCGGTCAGCAGGCCCTCAAACAACAAGATGACGTGCAGGAGATTGCTCAATCTGTTGTAGAGGCCATACTAGAACAACAGTCCCAATAGTGCTACATCGAGTTTCTTTCCGCTACCAGCATGATATCCGCATCGTGTTGGTCGACCTGTGTAAAGATCAAGAGGTTTTGTTGGGAAGAATAATGGAGTGTGATACCAAGACGAGGAATACGGCCGCTGGGTTTGAATATAGCCTTTGAACGCTGCGACTTTAGATGGTAATGACTGAATTGTTTTTGTCGAGCATCCCAATAATATAGACCTTCGGAAGTAGGACAAAATGCTCCCCAGTACATGGGGTGAAAGTCAGTAATAAGCAGTTGTTCTCTTTCTGTATTAAGATCGAAAGACCAAAGCCCGATTTCATCTTTCCTGCAATAGAATAAGGTGGATTGATCCGGACTAATTTGTGGGGCAAAGGCATTGTTGGAGATCACTTTAGATTTTGCACCCTGCTTTCCCGTGTTCCAAATCTCCCAGTGTTGGCCTGTCTTTTGGGAATAGAAAAACTGACCATCTCGGGCCTGAATAGGTAAGGTTTGATCCTGTTGAGCATCGCCAATAGGCCGAATTGGTCCCCCTAAGGCATCGACTTTTAGTAAACGGATCTTCCCGTCTTGGTAGCCGTGAAATAGAAGCGCTGTGCCATCTACTGACCATCGTACCCCATCTAGATATTCCCCATTATATTGGGTAATGGGTCTTGCAGCGCTTCCATCCAATTGGGCTACCCAAATCTGGAACTTACCCTGCACGATGGCTGTGAAGCTTACTTGCTGTCCATCTGGGGAAATACTTGGATTCAATTCCAATCCATGGTGAGTGCGCCAACTTTTTGTCTGCTTAGTATGTAGGTCATACGTCCAGATGTTTACATCGTCCTTCATTCTAGCGTAGACCATACTGCCGTCATTGGCTACTCTTGGCATCACCATCTGATAGTCCCCAATAGGCGAAAGTTGGCTATTACCGTTATGGAGATTAATTTCCCAAATTTTATAGAGACCGGTTTGATCGCCACTATAGAATAGATGTCGATCATTGGCTGACCAGGAAAACCCATTGATAGATTGATGAGCTTGGGTTACTTGCTTCAATTTACCATTCTGAAGGTTGATCCGCCACAATTGCATACTGGTAGGATTCCTTTCCCTAATGAATGCCAACTGAGCACCATCTCTAGAGAAAGTAGGATGAATATCTCCTTTAAACGATGAGGCAGGTTGTGTTAACCATTTGGCTTCACCACTTTCGATAGATATTAACTTGATCCTCGCCGGATCCCCTGGTTTTTCTCGATCGTTGAAACTGATCCACTTTTCATCTGGTGAAATATTGAAGTCTCCAGAACTATACCGTGGGGCTTTTAAAACCTGTACCTCCTCCCCTCCCAGTAAAGGTTGTTTGAAAATAGTGGCTTCACCTTTGGCATACCTTAGGTAGTATAGATGACTGCCATCAGGCGACCACTTTGCCCTCAGTTCTGTGGCAGGATTCCTGGTGATTCTCTTGGTGGTTGAACTTCCGATCTGCTTCACATAAATGTCCCAGTTGTCTTGTTCATCACCCTGCCAGCCGTAGGCCACAAATTTTCCATCGGGTGAAATGGCTGGCCAATATTCTGTGCTGGAGGCATTGGCTAATGGGGTGGGATGATAAATTGATAAGGCGGATGAGCTGAAGTCAGTACTGAGTAAAATAGACCCAATTACGAGAAGTGAGAGCATGCCTGAACCAAGTAATAGCCGTTGCCAAACGGACGCACGCTCAGCTTTGTTATTTGTTGGTACAGATAGTTTTACCTCTGCAATTAGGCGATACCCCTTCTTGCTAATCGTTTCTATATATCTAGGATTAATTGAGTTGTCTTCCAGGAGTTTTCGCAAGGAAGAAATAGCTTTGGTCAGCACATTATCAGTGACAATAACCTCTCCCCAAACGGCGGCTCTAAGTTCTGCTTTGGGAATTACCTGACCGGGGCTTTTGACCAAATATAGTAGAAGAGACATCAAGAGTGGCTCTACCTGCTTTGCTTGCCCTAATCTGCTAAGGCGAAGAAGACTTGGCTCGACTTTCCAGTCTTCGAGGTAAAAGGTATTATCCATCGGTAGTTACTTTAGTGGATATTTGTCACACTATTTAAGATGGGGATTTGGCGATTCGGGTTACAGCTAAGTCCATTGATATGTAAGAATTCAATAGAGTCTTATAGGGGAACAGATGTAAGTTGACTTTCTTTCTGTCCGGTTTGCCGTGACTGTAATATGAAGGCATTCCACGGATCAGACCTACTTTTTAGGTGAAGATAGGACATACTTCGACGAGGGGTCAATTGCATTCCATCTTATAGAGTCACTGGAAAAGATCTAGCCGATGAGATTCCTGGTTCCCATATTTTTTGAAGGAATAGTGGTTTTAGATGCTCATTAATTGAGATAATTATTAGATTCGCTGCTCAACGCGTAAATCAATTATTTTACTACATAAATTACTCTAAAATGGGAAGTAATCTCACCGCTAGATTTCTGTCACTATTATTTGTATGCCTCATTGTAAGCCCTGTCTTTGGGCAGAAGGTTAAGATCAAAAAAGAAGTAGTTCATTTAGACAAAAAACCTGCTTTTCAATTCTTGAAATTGGAAGGGTCAATTTCTCAATCCTTTGTATGGGCAATCGTTACGATGGAAGGCGACACTACGGTTAAATTTGATCCAAAAACCATCTACCTACCGAAGTATCCTCATGAGTCAAAAGCATTGTCTATGCTTTACTATGAAGTGAGCTTTGCTGGGACTGCAGAAAAAGTAGTCATGAAGTATGGAGTTGGTACCTTCCGAAAAACCTTAAGCCGTCAGTTATTGAAGGACCAGGTGTTAAATGCTAAAGGAGAAGTTCAGACTGGAAACATTGAAAATTTTGCAAAAGCTACCAAAGAAGGGGTTGAACTGCTGAATGACTTCAAAGATAGAATCACAAATCGGGAGCAAATTCTAGCTAATGAAGAACATGTGAAGTACATGAAGACACTAGAAGATAGAAACCCGGATAATGATCTCATGTTTGATGGAGACAAAATAAAATGGGGGGTACTAGAGATTGGATTTGCAAAGAAGGAATCTGACAATAACTATGGTACCTTATTCCGTGTCTACTCGAAAAGAGATAAGCAGTATGTGGCTAGCATTTTTTACGAAAAGGATAAGGATAGAACCTTCATCAGAACCATATATGATGATGGGAAACATGAATTCTTTTTCCAGCCGCAGAAAACGCCAGGAGTAGATGAGGGAAGCCGTGCTGGAAGAATGCTAGCACTTATGCAGACTCAAAATAGTGGGTATACCTGGTACCCAAGAGCGCTAAAGTGGCTAGTTGAGAATGGTTACTTCTAATGAGGCTCATGAAAACAAGTAGAACCTGGGAGAATGGCTCCCCGCCACCTATAGCAACCTCCACTCCTTCCTAGGTTACAAAAAAAAGGGGCTCACTCATTTGAGCAAAGCCCTACCAGATACAACTTAAAACTTTCTTTTCCAAAAAGTATAATGACGTAAAAGTATTTAATTTGCAACAGTGTTGCAAATTAAATACTTCCTTTTTTTTGAGTGGAAAAAAATCAAGCCTTACTGAAGCAGTAAGGCTTGAAATAAAAGAACGGTTATTGGGTAAAAGTTAACCAAAATAGAATGAAATCGAGGGCAATATAAGTATTTGCAACATTGATGCATAAATAAATTCTCTATTTTTTCCGACGAATGACAAATTATGCATTTTTGATGCATTTGCAATCTTGTTGCGTTTAATAAAAATGTTTAACTTGCCGCCATTCTATCGAAAATCAAAAATTGACTATGAAGCAACTGTACCAAAGATTGCCATTTATTCTTTTAGTGCTTTGCCCTTTTTTCTTACAGGCTCAACTCAGCCCTGTTACCGAAGTTACCCTGACCTTCACGCCTACTAGTGGTTCAGCTATCACTGCTACTGCCACTGATTCCGGAAGTGGACTGGTGGTAGATGGTCCGATTAGCCTTTCAGAAAGTACGGACTATACGCTAGATATCGAACTTCGAAATGTAGCCGGGAATATAAATATTACTGATCAAGTAGCTGCTGATCCGGAACGGTATCAATTCTTCTTTGAAACGCCAGGAGGAATTATCTCTGGAGACATTGCCTATGATGATACTGATGCAAATAGCCTACCTGTTGGCTTGGCCTCTAGCTTTACTTCAGAATGTGTAGAAGCAGAAGGCGCAAGTGGAAGCTTACGCATTCTGCTTAGTGACCTAATGAGTGATAAAACTGCCAATTCTGCCATTACTGATGGTAGTGCGCAGTTTGATGTTACTTGGACGGTGAATGTAGCTGATGCTCCTGATGCACCTCCATGCGAGAATGAAGAAGAAATTATCACAGATGTAGTCTTGACTTGGACTCCTGTAGGCGGTGGCGATCCAATCGTAGCTACAGCAAAAGACCCTGATGGTGAAGGGGTATTGGATTTGGCAGTAGAAGGTCCAATCAACCTGCTAGAAAGTACCGAGTATACCTTGACGTTAGAG
>CAJXPD010000014.1 GCA_913057785.1 uncultured Lewinella sp.
CTAAATGTATGGGTGCTAATACACTCGTATTTGGGTTGTGTTACTTCAGTGGGTTTACCGCTGATGTTTTTTACCATTTTGAAAGGCTCGGTAAATCCTGCATCCTTAGCAACAGCCTTTATATAGTCGTTGAATTTCTGGTTGCTGATCTTAGGCAGTACCCCGTTGTACTTGTTTAGGATCGCCTCGACAATCGGGTGCAAAGGGATAACGGCCTCTGTAGTCATTTGGCTTTTCTTGGTCTTAATCTTTATATATTGCTTCCCTCTTTTGTTCTCAATGCTGTCCGGGCCAATCTTCCAAAGATCCTGAAAGCGTACACCTGTAAAAGCGTATACCAGGGCTAAATCTCTTGTTTTCTCTCTGTAGCCCTCTAGTTGCATATGGTACAAGTAATTCAATTCATCTAGTGTAAAATAGGTTTTATCGACTGGCTTCTCTGGTACGGTAAAATATAAGAAGCTATCGTTGTTGTGATACCCTTCTCTCTTTCCCTCCTTCATTACTTTTTTCAATACCTTAATATATTGTCTTGCTGTGTTCGTTTGCATCGGTACGGCGTACAGGTGTTCTAGGAAGCGATAAAAGAAACTATCATTGATACCCTCCCAGTCAATCTTTGGTGCAAGCGCTTTTATGTGGTTTATAGTGGTTTGATAATGCTTCTTTCTACCGTCACTTAATTTCACTGATCTGTCTTCAATAAAGCTTTGGAAGTAAGTCAAGAAAGATCGGTCGTCTTCTTGTGCTTCTTTCTTCTGTCGGATCTCATTCAGTTTGTCTCTGAAACCCTCTTTTGTAAACTCCACCTCCTGCAGCTGACAAGAACGATAATATACCTTTGCTTCTTCCTCTAGTTTATCCAAAAGCATATTTAACAACTTGTAACCGGGCCAGTTCCGTTTTGCTCTTTCCTTGCTGTCATCCCAGAATTTAGGGTTGATTTTCTCTCCTGTGCTGTACTGGATGGGTTTAGCTTGGCCGTATCGGAAGATTAGGTATATTAGCGTCAGTTCTTTCTTTTTGCTGTGAAGGTTGAATTTAACAGTCATATTGTAGGTTTTTAAAAGTATACGTTGATACGTACGTTGCCCTATATACACTGAATTTTATTGAATTCCATGCATTTCCATTAAAAATACATTAAAAAAGATTTGGAATAATGGAAAAAAATGTATTATATTTGTAGTACAACACGACAAAACAATATACAACATTGAAAATCAATTACATTATAAAATGAGGGAAAAATACAGGGTTCGAATCCTGTCGGGATCACTAAGAGCAAAAGCCGTAAATCACTCATCGAGAGTAATTTGCGGCTTTTTTTGTTTATAATCAGGGACTTATGAAGCGTTTATCAAACTTTGATCTCTCCGATCAGTTTCTCGGGATGTCCAGGGAATGTCCTATTTCTTCCGCTGCCGGGCATTATTCATTTCCTTAATATCCGCGTTTTGATCCGATTGCCCCAGGAGGTGTTCGCAAAAATAATCGCCCCGGAGCCAGAAAAAATATTCGTTCATGTTGCCGTAGCCGTGCCGCTGTCCCGGGAAAACAAAGTAGTCGAACCGTTTGTTGGCTTTGATCAAGGCCTGCGCCATCCGCACCGTGGCTGCCGGATGCACGTTATTGTCAATATCTCCGGTGGTGATGAGGAGTTTTCCTTTCAGATTGGCTGCAATATCCGGATTTTTATCGATGGCGTATTTGAAGACGATTTCTCCTTTATCATTTACTTCTTCTTTGACGCCGTGATGTTTTTCACTCCACCATCGGTTGTAGATGTTGTTTTCGTGGTTACCGGAAGAGGAGACGGCCACTTTAAAGAAGTCGGGGTAAACCAACATGGCTGCGGTGGACATGAAGCCTCCCCCGGAGTGGCCGAAGATGCCGACTTTATCCAGGTCGATGAAAGAATGCCGGTCGGCGAGTTGTTCGGCGGCGTATTTTTTATCGGCCAGGCCATAATCACGCAGGTTGCCGTAGCCGTAGTTGTGGTACCATTTGGAGCGGGCGGGGTGCCCCCCTCGATTGCCGATCGTGACGACGATGAAGCCGAACTGCGCTAGCCGGTCGAGGCGGTCCATGCGGCTGGAAAAAGATTTGTTGACGGCTTCCGTTTGTGGCCCGGGGTATACGTATTCGATCAGTGGGTACTGTAGCGTAGAATCAAAGTTAAAGGGCTTGTACATCACACCGTACAGGTCAGTGATCCCATCATCGGCTTTGACGGTGTAGGGTTCGGGGAAGCGGTAACCTGTGGCTAAGAGCAGGGACAGGTCAGCCGTTTCGAGGTCCATGACCTTCTCCCCCTGATTATTGAACAAGCCTGAAGCTGGCACAGTATTGACACGGCTGTAATTATCCACCATAAAAGTCATGGGGTCATTGAGATTCGATTCATGGTTGTAGTTACCTGGATTGAGCAACTGTAGACCAGTGCCGTCGAAATTGATACGGTAGAGATGGTAGTAGTAAGGGTCTTCACCCTCCTCCCGTCCGTTGGCCCGAAAATACAGAACTCGGTTTTTGCTGTCGATGCCCTCAATGTTTTCACAATGGAAAGGTCCGGAAGTGATCTGATTCTTCAGGTTTCCTTCGGCGTCATAGAGGTAGAAATGAGCCCAGCCGTCCCGTTCTGACCAATGGATGAATTCCTTCCCGTTGTTGATCAGTCCCAGGGTACGGGTCTCTATGTAAGTGTTGAGGCGCTCTTCGATGAGCACTGTTACTTCCCCAGTAGTCGTATTAGCATAGCAGATGTCGATGCGCTTGAGATCGCGGCTGGTACGGGTGAAATATAGGCGCGAAGTATCCGGCGCCAGCCAGTAGCGCCAGTTCATAGCATTGTCGCGATCTGCCTTTTTTCGGGGCGCCGATAGGATAGATAGACTTTGGTCTTTGAAGGTGTCGACCTCGATCTGCATCCGGTTTTTAGTGGGAAAATCAAAGATGAACATTTCCTGCCGCGAGGCCTCTTTTTCACCTGCCATATGGTATTTGTAGGTTTCCAGGCGGGGCCGAGGCTTGGCAGTGTTATCAAGTACCCAAAGATCTTTGACTTTTCGTAGATCAGATCTTGTCATGGCAAATTTCTGTCCGCCCGGCGCCCAGGTTATTCTTACCTGCTTGCGTTTATCCTTGTTTTCTTCTAATTCTACATTATCTACCCCGCGATTACTGCCGCCAAATGCATAGTGTGCTTCCCCGTCGGTGGTCCACTGGTGTTCCACGATGGTGGAGTCTTTTTCGTCTTTTTGGGCTTTGAGGTAGTTGTCCCAATCCATCCAGTAGAGGTTGTGATTGCGGGAGAAAAGCACGTAGGAAGAATCGGGGGCGATGGAGGCCCACTTCGCATCTTCTTTTTTCTTTTTGAAATCTTCAATCAGGGTCAATTCTTGGCTGCGGAGATCATATTCGAAGTGCCAGACCTTGGGCACCATTTTTTTCTTTTTCTTTTTGTCTTGGCTGTCTTTTTTCTGTTCCATATCATCTTCCTCCTGGTCTTCGTCTTCCTCTTCTACTTCTACCAGCTTGCTGTTGACTTCCCACTTCAAGGTCGTTTCGTTCTTAATGAATTTTAGTTTTTGAATATTTAGATGCTGGGCGTCAAAAGGATCACCGGTAAGGCGGGACATATCGGCGGCGATCTTGACCACGTCAAAGAGATCCGTTTTGGTACGGCGAGATGGATCTACCAGATACCAGCGCTTACCCTTTGAGGTTTCGTAGGTGTACCAAAAGCGATCGCTATTTTTCAGCCAGTGAGGACTGACTTTAGTAGAGAAGACCATCTTTTTGATGTGATCCGGTGAAAAGCGGGCGGCGAGTTCGTAGTTCGGTGTCGGTGTATTTTGTGCCGGTAGAATAGTGGTAATAGCTGCTGACAATAGCAGGCCAAGCAGAATAAGCTTTCTGTTCATTAGTGAGTAGTTTTTTTCAACAGTAGCAAGATAATAGTTTTGTGGAAAACGGATGCTTAAGTTAGGCATAAGAGCCACTGGATTTTGCCAACGGCCCTATCCGTTTGATTATTTATCCAGAACTCTAGACTGATTACATCCTGCTCCAAAATCCAAAAGCTCCTACAGCCCTAACACCCACGCCACAAAGATTCCAATATAGTTCCCCAACCCCAATCCTAGGATCGATAGAGAAATAGCCACGGGTAACAATTCTCGATTCTTGATAGAACTTGCCATTTGCACCACAAAGGGAGGCCCCATGGTAGCAGCGGTACTACTTAGGATAAAGCTATCGGAGTCAATTCGAAATAGAACGGCCAGCAGGTAATGCAATCCTACGATACCGATCAATACCAAGGCATTGAAGACCAAATAACTGCTTCCCATTGAAATGAGTTCTGTGAAATCTGCTAGGAAGCCGGCTGCCAATCCAAAAATCAATAAGAGATACTGCGCATAGTTGAAAACACCCTTTAACAGTCTAATGCTGGGGATAAAGGATAAGCCAATGCCGAGGGTGGTTAGCGTCAACATCAGAATGGTTTGATTGGGTTCTCCCTTGCTATCTGGAAAGAACGAAGCCAATGCCGCAGATAGAGCAACTGCCCCTAAGCCTAGTAGGGTAGCGATAAGCAAGGGTCGGATGCTAGTCCATTGCCATTGTTTAGGAGGAAAAGGTAAGTCGGGCATTTGACTACTTTCCCCAATAAGTTGCGCGCTAGTTTGCTTAGATTGAAAATTGGGTAACAACCGGCCTAAAATCGGTTTGCCCAAGGAGAGTAAAAACAAAAAGTAAAGCCCGCTGCAAAGGGCATCCGTCGCATTGAGTAAAAGAAAAAGCTGGTCATCTGCCGCCAAGGCCTTGCTGATCGCGACCATATTTGGCGTTCCGCCAATGTATACACCGGCCATCATACCGGCCGTCGTTTCAACTTGCTCTAAGCTGCCTTCATACAAATAACCCATCGTGATCGTCACCACCAAAACAGCCAAAACGCCTAGTAGGAAGGCTTTCGTAATCTTACCCGTATATTGCAACCATTCCGTCACATCGCATAACATTAGCAGTAAGGGAATAGCCAGCAATACGGATGTGAATGCCGTTATTTGCGAGGTAGTGGCTATAGTACCCGCTAGGGCTTCCGCTGATTCGCCCGGTAACCAAGACCAAAGCCAAAGTGATTTGGTGTTTCCCAATAACATACCGATACCATAGCAAAGAACAATATCACTCAAAAACCGATTTATTTTCAGCTGCCGACTCAACTTCATTAACCATATGGGCAGCAAAAGAAAAAGCAGTATTTGAATGATAATGGCGATCGTAACACCCATACGTTTACCCTACTTTTAGAAACTTGGCGACTATTAATATTCCCAAGGTCCCAACGAATGATTCATATTTATCCTAATTCCCTCTATAGAACATTTGGAGACATCATTGTCCATATCCCCCGTCTTGTTCTCATTTTCTGGCTCCGAAAGCAAACGCCAGATAGGAACGCTTATGCACCGGAAAACATCTTGTTCACAAAGGCAACTAGTAATTTATCTCGTTGCGCTGGTTCTAAGGTATTCAAGATATTATTGATGATTAGAAAATTATCCGGTATACCTTTATCATCGGTGCCAAGCAGTTGTTCTAAGCTGTCCAAGGTGGCTGGTGTGAAATTGGCAAGCAATCCTTGAAGCATCTCTGGGGTGAGCATGGCCAGCATGGGATGAGGCGCTTTTGCCTCCGTCTTTAATTCTGCTACTGCGGTTTTCAAATCTTCCATCATGGGAGCCATGTGCGGTACGTTGAAATGTGTAATGGAAAGATGAATACTCGCTTCAGACACGGCCGATTTTAACTGTGCCTGAATGAACCAACCTTTTTCTTTCATCCGTTCTACCAACTCAAAGACGTTGACCGCCGCTGAATTGGAGGCGAAACACAAAAGACTGATGTCAGGACTTCCCAATAGATCTAACTCTGGAATGTCCTTTAAGGCTTCAATTACTATATCTCGACCATCCATGCAGGCTTTTACAGCCTCTTTATAACCTTCTATACCCAAAAACTTGAAGAGACTCCAAGCTGCTGCCATCGGTCCCCCCGTTTTACTCGACAATACAGTGGGGTTAATAATGGAGTAGCCGGGCCAATCGGACCAGCTAAAGAGCTGATACTGTCGGAGCTCTTTATTTCTGTAGATCACAGAAGAACACCCTTTGGGTACATATCCAAACTTATGTAAGTCACAGGAAATAGAGGTGACCCCCGGAACACTAAAATCAAAGGCAGGTATTGGATAATCCAACATTTTGGCAAAAGGAAGAAACATCCCACCTACACAAGCATCTACATGGCAGAGTAAGTTGTTGGCTGCGGCCAAAGCTGCAATGGCTTCAATATCATCGATTACTCCATGCGCATAAGAAGGGGCAGAACCTGCTATCAGAATGGTTTGATCGGTAATAGCTGCTTCCATCGCATCCACATCGGCCTTGAAGGTGCTCTTATCCACAGGCGTCATCTTCACTTTCACATTTAAATAATGACCTGCTTTTTGAAAACAAGGATGGGCCGTTTCTGGAATTATGATTTCAGGTTCAGTAATATGTGGAAACAGATGACGAGCTCGATCTCTTGCTGTTTTTACGATCAACATAACACTTTCAGTCCCCCCACTTGTGCAGTTACCCACCGTCTCACTATCTCCATTCAACAGATCAGCGACCATCCCAATTACTTCCTTTTCCAATTGTAATAAACTCTGAAATTGAGTCGGGTCTAAGCCATTTTCCGTCAGATAGAGCTTATACGCTTCTTCTGCCAACTCATGGGCTTCAGGAATGGTATGATAGACATAAGCCATCACTTTCCCTGACTGCCAAGGTAAATCATCCTTTTTCAGTTCTTTTAGGGCCTTGTATACCGTCTCTTTACTTTCCGGTTTAGCGGGAAATTTCAAACTGCTCATTTTTATATTTTTTGTGAAATAGGACCAACTTCCATCCAATGCACGCCAATGTGGCTCACAATATCTTAATAATTGGCGATGAATTACATGAGTAGGATATGATTAAGAAGATCAGGTAGGAGTAATGTCGGATTCCTTAGTTGTGTGGATAAGGTCTAAGTGGAGAAAGTGATCCAGGACCTTGCATCTGTCCTGGAATGTCGAGCTAGGTCTGGCTAAGGACAATGTGCCATGGTCCAGCGTTTATCAGCCAAAGGTTGGAACTAAGGACCGATGGCTATGACATTGAACGGAGCATATCCAGTCTAACCATAATGGCTTGCTCGAAAAAAGGAATAAAACACGATGAGTATCTAAAACAGTAATGCCAAAATTAACTCCCTACCCAAACCTCCTCATATACCCCTCATCCATCAAATCCAAAAAATACTGATCCCCCTTAGTATCGCCATAACCGTAGGATTTCGAAAAGTCGGTGAGTTGAAATTGAGCTAAGAGTCGATGAACTTTTTCCTCACCATAGCAATTCTTGCCAGAGATCTTGCCAGTAATTTTCCCATTCTCGACTTCATATTCAGTACCGATCAAAAGGTAGTTATTGACGCGGCACCATTCGGCCAGCCAGATGGGAGAGGAGGCGGTGAGGATAACAATCTGATGCTTATTTTCTTGGTGGTAGTTGAGTTGAGCGAGCGCTTTGGAGAAGCAGATGTTTGGTAGAATCGTTTTTGAAAAGGTGGCGCCATGCTGTTGAAGGTCTGCTTCTGGGTAGCCTTTGTAGAAATGGCTAAAGATGATCTCTTTGAAGGTTTGGTTGTCAATGTTTTTGAGGAAGTATCGAAGTAGGGAAACGCCATTGAGGAGGAATCCAAGGTATAGGCGCACACTCCCATGTGTCATTCGGATGAATTCCAGAAAGGTGTCTTTGTTGGTTATCGTACCATCGAGGTCAAAGACGGCTATTGCCTTTTTCGAAGAATCTACTGTAGCCACGGGGTATAAATTATTACGGCAAAGAATAATATCCAAATGAATAGTACAATCTGAATGAAGGCATCTTTGAGGAGAATCTTGGTGGGAGATCCGCTTCTCTGTTCCACAATAGCGATCTGGATGAAGCGCATGATCCCAAGGAATACAAAAATCGAACTTAGATAGAGCTTATCAGAATTAAATTGTGTGATGACCTCTGTTGAAACGCTGTACATAATGTAACAGATCAAACTGGTCACCGCTGTGAAGACCAAGGTTAAATTGATGAACTCTAGATTGTATCCCGCCAGGGAAGGGCGAATTTCCCCGGATCCATTGTTCGCAATGATTACTTCAGATCGACGCTTGCCTAGGGCCAGACCGATGGACAATAAGAAGGTCATGAGGATCAACCATTTAGAAATAGCAATTCCGGTGACAGCACCTCCAATCAATACCCGGAGTACGAAGCCAACACTAATACAGGTGATATCTACAATTGCTATGTGTTTAAGAATAAAGGTGTACAAGATATTCAAGACAATATAACCCGCTATATACTCATATCCTAGATCGAAAAAGATAGCGGGAATCAAGGCCATGGAAGAAAGGAGGAAATAGTAGATCCAGGCACTAGCAATTGGTACAGCACCGGATGCAATAGGCCGATTTTTCTTTTCTGGGTGATTTCTATCCCGATCTACATCTTTGATATCGTTGAGGACATAGATAGAAGAGGCCGCAAAGCTAAACAGGAAAAAGGTGGCCAAGGCACTGATGTCATTTGTCATCGAACCCAATTGGCCCGAAAAGAAGAGCGGCGTAAAGATAAATAGGTTCTTAACCCAATGACTAGGCCTGGCGAGTTTAATGTAGCTGTTCATAATTGATCAAGAAGTTTAATCAAGTTTGAATATTTGTAAAATCATAGTAGAACAAGGAACCTACATAGAGCAGTATCTCTGTTGCAATGAAGAGCAGGACATACTTGGAATTGATGAAATCGTGACTTGTCTTTTTATCGTAGAATAGTATGACCACAATGAAGATCAAGGGGTCTACATATCTTTGGAATAATTGCAGGGAGATCGCCAAGGCGAAGACAATCAACAGTAGGTAATAATTCTTCGTAAAGTTTCCCCTTAGGAAATAGAAGATGAGTAGTAGACCAACGTAACTTAAGCCGAGAAAGGCAATAATGTCCAAGGGCTGTGGTAGTTTGCCGAGTAACTTAGGAATCAGCCCTCCTCTGATGGAATCTAAATCTAAGCCTAACTGATAGTAAGTTAAGATATAGGCTAAGCCCACACCAACCATCAGAATCAACTCATTCCGAGTGATCTTGATGAATTTTCCAAAAAATAGATACAGCGCAATAGGGTAGAGGTAAACCGGAAACACTGCCAAAGTAAAGGGTATGGTGAGGATAAAACTCTGATTCTGCATCTGATCCTGAAACATCGGTGGAGTCAATCCTTGCCATAGATTGAAAAGGTACAGGGCAGGGAGCATATAGAAACAGTTGGCTACTGTAAATACCGCCATCTGCTTTAGGTTAGGAAGATGTGGTAGGCTCCGGAAGTAAAAGAAGAAAGGCACCCAGAAGTAGAATTGCCGGGTATAAAAGGTGCCGAAGGCCAACAACATCGAAAGTATGAACAAGGGCAAACTCTTCTTCGAAATGGCTCGATCGTTGAAAATTAAAGCCAGGATCAAGAAGAAGTAAGGAAGGTTATCTGTTATCAGCGAAAATCCAGATCCGCGATAGTAGGGGCTACTGAGAAATGCCGCAATAATCAATACCACGGTGGAAAGCTCATACTTTTTCTGCTTACTTAGGTAGTAGAACAGCAGACAGACGGTTGCTACTATAAATAAGAAACTGATGAATCTTAAAACAACGGGATTTTCCGATATGGTTTGATAGAAAAAAGCATAGATCAAATGGTAGGTCGGAAAGGTAGCAGACTTATAATCTTGTATAACCTCGAAAAACGGGTTGGTAGCAAAGTCAACGATAGTAGGGTAGTGCCAGTTGATCTCATCAGATACCAACCTGGAGGTTACGGCATCCATCATGAAAAAAGCCACCCCATAGTAGACTATAATAAACCCCAAAACCAGATAGTGTAGAACGCTAATCTTCTGCTGTGTTGCTAACATTAGTGTTGTTTTGATGTAGAGCGATAGCGCTAAATCGTGTTTGTTAAAATTCTAGCCTTCACCCAGGAGCCAAGGATCAATAATTCTATAGCTTGACCTTTACTTATTCTTTTAGCCTAATTATTCTTATATCATATAATCTTGACCTAATAGCAGGAGCCGTACCTATGAAGTAGTAAAGACGGCTTCTTAATGCTATCTCAGTCAAATTGGGTACCAGGTACCGAATGAATTATAAGTGGGGACTTGAGTGCTGCAGTGAAATCAGCAGCAGGGGAATTTACTCGGGGGAAAGTATTAGTAGTGTGTACTCAACGGGCTTATACGAAGTTGACCAGAAAAGGTTTGGAAATGTATTTGCTTTTTTCCAATTCTTCAGTAAAGGTAAAGATTAATCTTTTTAGGTGCTATAGTTTTCACGTCTTTTCGGGACCAATTAGCAAAAAGATCATGCTATAGGAAATGTAGTGTGGTTACATTGTTCTTGCCTGATTGTGGACCGGAGGGATGAACTCCCATTCATTAAGATCAACAACAGCCTTTTAATTTTCCTCCTTCGGACTAGGCCCTAAATCAAATACCAAATGTCCTCCCTCCACCAGGTCTTTAAAGGATATTCTTGGTTGTTCCAGCCTTTTGCCATTCAAATGAATACTCTGGATGTAGACATTCTCTTTGGAGTTATTTCTCGTCTCAATTATCAGTTGTTTCCCACTATAGTAGGTGGTATCCAGCGATACGGTGATCTTATCAAATAGGGGCGTAGTGAGATCTACGGGTAGATCGGCCGAGGTGCCTCCGTTCATTTCAAAGAGACCCATTGCGGATATTACATACCAGGCTCCCATCTGGCCTTCATCTTCATCGCCATCCCAGCCGTGGTAGGGGGTATCTCCATAGAATATGTCCAGCATTCTTCGGCTGTATTGTTGCGTTAGCCAAGGCTTGCCCGAGTAATTGAATAGGTAGGCCGCTTGCATGTTGGCCTGATTACCATGATTGATATAGTATTCATGAGCTGTCTTTCTCGATCGGTCGAATGCGTGGGCAGCGAATCCTTTACTTTCTGCATGGAGAAAACCTTTTTCAAGCCTAGCATTGAAGCTATCTCGACCGAGTAGCTCTACTAGGCCAGCAATATCGTGGGGAATGTACCAAGAATATTGCCAGGAATTTCCTTCAGAGAAGGAGTAGCCAGACAAGGGATCGAAATCTTTTATCCAGTAGCCGTTGGAGTCTCTGGGAGTAATGAAGTTGAAGTCGGGATGCCAAAGGTTTTTCCAGTTGTTGGAGCGCTTGAGGTGAAACTGGTAGTCCTCTTGCTGATCAAAGGCCTTGGCAAGTTGGGCAAAGCAGTAGTCGGAGAAGGCGTAATTCAGGGTACGGTCGGTTCGACTGACGTCGAAGGGCACGTAGCCCAAGCGGGTGTAGATATCCAGCTGATCCATTCCAGCCAAGCCAGAAAGCGGCTGTCTGGCTCCCTGGGTACTTACGGTGTTCTTCAATGCTCGGTAGAAGAGGTCCTGATCATAATTACGAATTCCTTTCATGTAGGCCGCCACCATCAAGGCCACCTCGTGCGTAACTTCCATCACTCCCGTATGTTCAAGTCCTGTGGGACCATTGTTAGTCCATCCCGTCTTATCAAAGAGCTCGAGCTGAGTGTTAACCCAATTATTCATTACTTCGGGCGTGATGAGCGACCAGAGCCCATTGAGATTCCAATAGGAGTTCCAGAAGGCGTCGCCTCCGTACATGACCTGCCCCACCGGCAATTGCTGAATTCTTTCCATCGGGTCGCGATATCGCCCATCTACATCAGACCAGGTTTGTTTTTGTGCATAACTTCGGTATAGGTTGGTGTAAAACTTCTTTTTGTCTGTCTCGGTTCCGCCCTCAACCTGGATTTTACTCAATAGACGATTCCATTCCGCTTTAGCCTCCATTGCCACCGCATCAAAATCCCAATCAAGGGGACCTAGTTCCGTTTCCAGGTTCTTTCTCGCCCCATCCAGATCGACCATAGATAGGCCCGTCTTCAATAATATTTGTTCTCCTTCGTTGGTGTCAAAAGTTACATAAGCGCCTACATCAATACTGTCCCGAATTCTTTCAATTCCCTTTTGGATGCCTTTCCCCGCTGACCATCCATTGAAGCTGTTAAAGGGTTTGTTTAACTCAATTACGAAATAGAGAGTATAGTCCCCATAATAGGTTTTAGAAGTTGAATAGCCCTCTAGTGTTCGATCATTCACCTTCGTAATCTGCGCATCTTTTAAGACGGATTGATACTCATCTGGAAATTCTAGATCGATCATAATCCGGGCATCCTCCAACTCTTCAAAGGTATACCGATGAAAACCACAGCGCGTAGTTGCGGTCAGCTCTGCCTTGGCGGAGGCATCATATAAATTGACGGAATAGTATCCCGGTTGTGCCTTTTCCGTATGCTTTTCAATTCTGGAATGATAGCTAGCCCCAGCCCCTCGATATGCTGCATCAACTGGATTGTCAGTAAAGGTCAGGTCTTGGGCAGCCGGCATGATGGCCAGTCCCGACATCGTCCAGGCATGAATGTGGCTAAATGCGCTCACATTGCTAATAGAATATTCATAGCCCCCCATCCAAACATCTCCCTGATTATCAGGTCCTAACTGAACCATACCGAAGGGTACACAGGCATAGGGACCCAGCATCCAGCGAGAGTTGGAGGTCCCGATAAAAACATCGACATAGTCAACGGGCTGTTGTTGGGAACAGCTAAGGTGGATAAGGGCCAAGCTATAGAGAATGGGGGTAAGGCGTCTAAATCTCCTTTTCATGTGGGTCGGTGGTTGGTTATCGTTTGCTTATCCTACTATTTGATGGTTACAGTTACCTACACTAAAAAGGTAATACTAATTAGCTGAATTTGTAAATTTTGATCAGCCTGTGATCTTTACGATAGCAGCAACGACCATCCTAAACTAGAAGATTATGTTTGATTTGGCGAAGGGATGTTTTACTTGTGCGGGTAGGATAGTAGAAATAACAAGGGCTACTGGTGGTATAATATTCGCATAAAATAGCTATTTGTCTAGGTCGTACTTAGGTAATGATAGAGTAAGGGAGGGAAACATTGCGTTAAATTTAGCCTACAATGAGTTCAAAAGGAATTTCAATCCTTAAGTTTAATCTGGAATAAACCATTTGATTCCCCAACTTCTTCACCCCGTCAAAAAGAATCCGATGCTGAACCTGACCAACTTACACCCAAAAATGCTCATCCATCTGCTAAGCTTCCTATTGCCCATCTACAGTATTGGACAGACGGTCGAAAATGTGCCAAGGGCCTTTGCCCAGCTGAGCGTCGAACCTGAATTGATTTTATTGGATAACGCCATCAATGTCCCAACTGAAAGTGGGCATCTGCAGGGTGTTCAATGGGTGGAGGTGGGTGCATCAGAAAAGCTTTTGATATCGGGGAGTTCCCGACATACAGCCTATTTATTGCAAGCCAATTTAGATACGAAGAAAACTGAACTATTAATTCCTTTGATGCGAGAACCTTTTCGCCATGCTGGAGGAATTCAGGTTAGTGACTCCCATCTAGTGGTTGGAATAGAAGATAACCACCTGAAAACCATCGCAAAACTAGCATTGTATCAAATTCATGGGGATTCTGCCTTGCAAATCACGCCGAGTCTAAGTATCCATAGAGAAGGCGCTGTCGAAAGATACACCGCCGGAGCCACGGGCTTAATTCAACTAAACGGCCAATATCTGGTAGTGGTGGGCAATTGGGATAGTCGGAATTGGGATTTTTATTTGATCGATCCGGAAATGGAGAACTGGGACCTGATTGAGAGCTTTGATGCTCCAGCGGATTGGGCAAGTTATCAGTCGATTAATCTCATCAAAGATCAGGATCAGGTTTATGCAATTGGGCTCTATGGGGCAGGAGATGTGGGGCGGGCAGATCTAATTTTGATTAGTAACAGCCACGTCTTTAAGCCAGTTATGTCTAAGATTTCTAGCAAAGTATTTCATTGTGTTGGAGGTGTTGATTTCAATACAGCTGCAGGCATACAGGTTGATTCAATTGGGAATCTTCATCTATGGGCTACGCAGCGGGATGCTTTCCAGCAGATTTCGGTAAATAGGTATGCTCCCAAAAAGTAAGATAGTTAGGTTAACTTCATTACTCCACTGCCAAAGGGATCAAGAAATTATCTTCCAAAAGTTCAAATATTTCACTTTTTTGATAATTTTATGTATATTTGTAATCGTAAAAGTTATTTATAGGGAGTTAAAACGCGCTACCCTACCTAAACAATTCAAGATGACTTTTTTCATGTCTGGTCTCTACTGAGGTAGTAGGCTGAGTACTTCTAGTCAATTCCTTTTGTCTGATTTTTTGACAAATAAGGCAAACTGGGGCTGTAGGTTATTTTCACATAGCCTGATAAGTCATTGGATCTTGATTAACACCTAATAGCTAAATCGAAATGGCAGGAAACCTGAAAAAGGAGATGAATTCGTACAGCAACGAGCGAATTCAAAACATTATTAAACAACAAAACTTCTTTGGCATTGAGTCGGTTGAGATGGCCAAATCTATCGCCAAGGAACGTGGGATTTTATCAGAAGAACAAATGGTTCAGATTGAAAGGGATGTCAGGCAGAGCGTGGCAGCTAGGAAAGCTACCCCGTATACGCCCAAGACCGTAGAAGCCTCGCTTAGCTACGGTACGGCTTTGTTCCTTCTTTTTATTCTAGTTCGTTGGGCTTACAAACTCGTATTTCTTTCCAACCACCTTTAGTAACTAAAACCCCATAAGCATGCTTGGACTTCTTTTGATTTACCTACTAGGAAAGTACTTTTATGATCTTGCACTGGAATACAATAAACCGCCTTGGAAATATGCCGTGATAGGTGTCCTGAGCTATTATCTAGGCATTGCCTTAGGCGGCGGTTTTATGGGGATCATGTTAGAATGGACCTCTCCCGGATCTGTTGATAGAATCAATGACTTCCTATTGGGCTTAATCTGCATCCCATTTGGGCTACTGATGGCAAAGCTAACGTATATCCATTTACAGAAACGATTTGCGAATCCGCCTCGGAGGAAGGACTCCAGCTTAGCGACATCAATTTTAGATGAAGAGTTTATGACTTAAATTCTTGGATTTTTTCTGGGATACTCTTAATCTGATGAGGTTGCGTGGAGGGGCTTACAAACTTTTATATGTATTTATAAATGTATCATTCCGCTAGCTAATGCACAGGGTAATGAAAAATGACCTTAACCTATTGATCGAGGCTTATCGCCAGGAAGTTCTCTATCTTGAAGATGAAATGAAAAAGAGTGTTGAACAGCTCGATTTCAAAGCTGCAGCACTTTTTCAAGCCAATTATAATTACAGTCGTGAAAAATTAAGGGTATTAGAACGATTAGAGGATCCTAGCATTGATCAACGGGAAGATCTAAAGTTACAGATTGCGTTTTTGCAGAAGTGGGTAGATCAGGTAAAGGAGTCTAATATTGTAGGGTATGGACCTCAAAAAGAATTAGAGAGGTGTCACCGGGAATTATCAAAATTACAGGAGCAGGGGAAACCGGCCTGGCTCGATGGAGATGAACTACTAATCTGTATTGAGAAATTCTTGAACCTACAGATATCAACTTTTGACCTGGTGCTAGATGAATTGGTACTACAGATTAGTAATAAAGATCAACAGCTGCAGCTAGCAATCCTGACTAAAGGAATGAAGAAAACCAAGTTGGGGATATTCATGAGTCACATAGGTAAGGGGAAACTTGGGCAGATGGGATTTGAGATGGATAAGTGGCAGGCCACTGCACTTTTGAGTAAACTATCCGATCTATCGTCTCTTGCCGTTTTGCAACTGCTGGCCACGGTTATTTTTGAAGGCCTTTCATACTACAGCGGAAGTGCAGCTTGGATTAGATACACTGAACGAAATTCGGGATAAACTTAATGCCTATTAAATGAAAACCCTCCAGGACTTTGTAAATTTAATCTTGCCAAGCCACTTTTGGCATCGGTCAGCTAAGATCATACTCTCCAAATGCTAACACCATGAAGATTCCTATTTTATTGTCTCTAACCCTCCTCCTAAGTTGCAGGCCAGGCAGTGAAGATCGTGATGTATCTGGTTCGGTTGAAGGTTCTTCCATTAGGGAGTCAAATTTGAAGTCTGAAAGCCTGTTAGAAACAGTTTCTTTTCGTATTGTAATTGATGCCTCACCGGAAACCGTCTACAATACCCTTACTGATCCAGCAAATTTCAAAACATGGACTGCTCCCTTCCAACCTACCTCCTACTTCGAAGGGGAATGGAAGCAAGGTTCTACCATACATTTCCTTTCTTTGGATGAAAGCGGAAACCGTATGGGGTTGATCAGTAAGGTTATAGAGAATGTTCCTTTTGGGCAAATAACTTTGCAGCATTTTGGTCTTATTCAGGAGGGTAAAGAAATCACGGATGGAGAAGAAGTAGAGGCTATTAAAGGTGCAATTGAACAATATACTTTTGTCTCAAAAGGTGGACAAACGGAGTTAGAAGTCAAGACAGAGATATTCATTGAACTCAAGGACTATTTCGAAGAAACTTGGCCTAAAGCCCTTCAGGTTTTGAAACAGCTTTGTGAAAATCAACCAACTTAACCTACTATTATGGCTGCAGGTGATTGGAAGGACATGCTATCAGCAGTACAAGAAGGGGACTTGGAACTGGTCAAGTATCACTTGGAAAAAGGTGTTAATCCGAACTATCAACACCCCGAATTCTTAACTACCCCGTTGATAGAGAGCATCTCTTTTCAACAATATGAGATTGCTAAGTATTTGCTGGACAATGGGGCTGATCCAACCTTAAAAGCTGGATTTAGTCTGGATAGTCCTCTTTCGGTTGCGAAGCAGACCAAGAATAGAGAATTGATAAAATTGCTTAAATCCTACTTACCTAAGAAGCCCTTTTGGCAGAATTTTTGGAAATAATCCGCTCCCAACTCAAAACTTCTCAAGATGACAAAATTGCCCGACACTGCAACTGCACAGATGTTTATTAGAAAACCTCTAGCATTGGTTTTCAATGCTTTTATAGATCCCCAGCTTACCACCAAGTTCTGGTTTACAAAAAGCACAGGAAAATTGAAAGAAGGCGAAAATGTGATTTGGACATGGGAAATGTATGACTTGGATGTACCAGTGCAGGTGAAGAAAATTAGCCCATTGCAAAACATCCAGATCGAATGGGGAGAAGGCAGTGATTTGTCGGTTGCCAACTGGGAATTTAAGTCCTTTGGGGAAATAGGCACCTATGTTACGATTACCAATTACAATTTCATCGGGTCACCGGCTGAGGTCGTCAATAAGGTGATAGATTCTACTGGGGGCTTTACCTTGGTCCTTGCAGGCCTAAAAGCGTGGTTGGAGCATGGAGTAGAATTGAACTTGATTGGGGATAAGTTTCCAAAAGAGGTCACATAGGTATTATACTCCAAAATATGTGCAAACTCTAATAGCTGGAAATCAATACTTATGAAAGTGTTTCTATATGGGCTAGCACTAGGTTTTTTTTGCCCGTTGGCCCTATTTTCTCAAACAAGCCAATATCTAGAAATAACCGTAGAGGATACCCTAATGATCAATGCCACGGGTATGCTCTATCAAATCTTCCTGTACGATAATGGCTCCTTCAGCGATTTAAACCAAGAGAAATCTTACAAGCTCATGGGTAAGAAAGAACTGGAAGCAATTATCAGTGAATTGAATATTCAAAGGTATAAAGATTACGCCACGGAATTCTCGGCACATATCTCTAAGCAAACCCAGACTACGGAGTTAGTAGTATTGATTGATGACCTCAATCTTCTAAAGCGTTTCTCTGAACGCTTAAAGAGCTATAACAACGTACACGGGAATGTTCTGGAGTACAGGTTTGAACGGCACCCAGAAGCAGAAATGACATTGATGCCAAGGGTGCTTAAAAAAGGATTCAAGAAGGCCAAAAGAATTGGAGAACTAGTCGACAAAGAAATAGGGGAACTCTTATCGGTGGAAGAAGAACATATGGAGAATCTTCAACCACAAGCACCATACTCATCTGCAGACTGGACAATTTATCCTCCATTAAGCGCCTTACCGAGTGAAGCATCCAAACCCAGAAAAGCACGTTTGATCGTAAGAAAGCGAGTCAAATTGAGGTTCGCCTGGAAGTAAGGGTGATATTCTAGCGTGATTTCCGGATATTCGCAGAGAAAATAAAACGAAACCAATCATATGAATAGGAGAGAGTTTGTTGAGTACTCGTCAGGAGGAATAGGAGCGCTTCTGTTGCCCCAACCCATCCTTCAATTTACCTCTTTTTCGAATACGGATACCCTAAGCTTCGGCCTTGTCACCGATGTACACCACGGCATGCTTCCCGATACCCAATCACGCCTCGAAGAATTTATTGAAGAGGCAAAAGCAAGACAGGTGGACTTTGTTATTCAGCTGGGAGATTTCTGTCATCTGGAAGAAAAGAGCAAAAGCTTTCTAAGGGTTTGGAACACTTTCGACGGGAATAAATATCACGTTTTGGGAAACCACGACATGGATTTGTGCTCAAAGGAGGAGATTATGGATTTTTGGGGTATGGATTCCAACTACTATTCCTTTGTGGAGAAAGGAATTCGTTTTATCGTGTTGGATGCCAACTTCCTGTATAAGGATGGGCAATATATTCCCTACAACAAGGCCAATTTTTATGTAGACAGTACTCTGCGAACCTTTATTGATGAGGAGCAGATCGAATGGTTCGAAGGAGAGTTGTCGGCCTCCGAACTTCCAACCATTGTCATATCTCACCAAAGCTTATGGCATTACCAGTCTGGGGTGAAAAATCGATTGAGCTTGCAGCAGATAATGGAGCAACATACTGATAAGATGATTTGCTGCTTAAATGGCCACAATCATATTGATTTCCATCATCAACAGAATGGTATTCATTACCTGGAAGTGAACAGCATGTCTTACCAATGGTTGGGAGATAAATATAAAACGAACCGTTATCCCGCCGAATTACTAAAAGATTATAAATGGCTGGCCCATTTGGCTCCCTACCAAGACCCTTTGTATGCTTTTGTGGAAATAAAGCCGGAGGGGGTGTTGTCAATGACTGGAAAGAAGAGTGAATGGTTGTCTCCTTCTCCCGCAGAGATGGGCGTGCCCGCTCAAACATTTGGAAATCAATATTCTGCAGAAATATCTGACTATAAAATCTCATTTTAATATTAGGGGTAGAATTATGAGTTCGATACAAATCACTCCCTTACAAATTGAAGATATTACGCCCTTCCTGACCTATCTTGATGATCATCTTTCTGACAATGGGTTGGGTGATACTCCTTTGTTTCAGCCCTTAAGCCGCATCGAGTCCAAGGTCCCAGAGGCTCTACGAAATAGTTTCCAGTTTGGCATGGAAATGCCAATTCAAGAAATGGGTTGGCGGCGGGTGTGGGTAGCCAGAAGGGAGGATGGAAGTATCGTCGGTCATATTGATCTTAGAGGGCGCCTGGAGCGGCACGCTCTTCACCGGGCGATGCTGGGAATGGGGGTAGATCGAGATCATCGACGACTCGGGATTGGTCTCCTTTTGATGGAGACCGCGTTTCGGTGGGCGCAGGAAAAAGCTCAGTTGGAATTCATTGATTTACAAGTCCTTTCTCATAACCAGGCGGCTATTAAGCTATATGAAAGAAGCGGATTTCACCGGATGGGTGAGATCGTGGATATGTTCCGGATTGATGGTCACTCCTATAATTACACCTATATGTCTAAGCAATTCTAGCAGGTGGTAGCCTGTATCTTTTCCGATATTTTCCATTTACAGTATGAACTTGGATATTCCATGGTGGGTAGCAGAGCCTCCAGGAACTATTCCAATGAAAAAGTGTGTATGAATAAGGAACACACACTTTCAGTATGCAACATCTAGAGACCGATCGATTAACATTTAGACGCTGGGAGAAAACGGACTTCCCTGCCTTATCTGCTTTTTATGCCAAAGAACACAATGCTCGTTTTGTTGGCGGAGTGAAAAAAGGAGAGGTGGCTTGGCGTCTAATGGCTACTTATCTAGGTCACTACCATCTAATAGGTTATTCCTATTTAGCTATGGAAGAAAAGCACAGTGGCAAGTTTGTAGGGACGGTCGGACTTTGGAATTCTGATCCTTGGCCTGAACCTGAGCTCGGGTACTGGTTAGTACCGGAAGGCCAGGGGAAGGGCTACGGTGTGGAAGCAGGTTTGGTGGTAAAGGACTACGCGCTAAATACCTTGAAGTTACCTAGCCTTGTTAGCTATATAGATCCGGCAAATGAGCCTTCTAAAAGATTGGCGAGACGATTGGGAGCGCGGTATGATGGGACTCTACAGTTGTTAGAGTTTGGTCTCCATGAAGTGCATCGGCATTTTTGACTTCTCAACCATCAAAATAGATATATGAAAATCAGTCTTTCAGTTCTAGTGTTTCTCCTAGCAAGTATATCAATGTTGGGTCAAAACCTCCTAGTTAATGGAACCTTTGAAAAGAAAGAACAAGGGTTCGCTGAAGGCTGGACTAGACTTAAAGGAACACCCGATTATATCCATCTAGATGACACCTCAAATGCAAATGTCATCGCACAACGTCAATTTATTGACCTAAAGGGCCAGAACCGTGGCTTTATGGGCATGGTGTTGACGCAAAGAGGTTCGGAAATCTTTCAACAACAGCTATCTGCGCCGTTAAGCAAAGGGGAAATCTACGAGCTATCAGTTAAGGTCCTTGCAGGTATGTGGTGCCGACCAGGTTTCGAACTCATTACAGCAGCGGTAAGCCCGATTCCTTTAGCCTTACCCATAAAATACCCGGTAAAGTGCTTGAAATTACGGGCGGCAACAGAGCATATTCCTTTCGGTGAATGGACAACGGTAAAGGTTATATTCAAAGCGAAAGGTAATGAACGCTTTATCACCTTTGGAAACTTCAATGGAGAGAATTCTACCTTTATTAAGTCAGCCGGAGAACTTATAGAACTGGGAACTGAAGCATCCTGCAGCTATCTCATTTTTGATGACGTAAGACTAGAATTAGCCCAGCGACCTAAGGCAAAGAAGGCACCTGCTAAAATCATTTTGGAGGATTTCCTTTTCGCGTCGGGCAGCTTTACCCTATTTCCAGAATCTGCACCGATGCTTGATTCTATCTTTCAATCCCTATCAACTATTGAGAAGAAAATCACCATAACCGGCTATACAGATAACGTCGGATCCATCGAAAGCAATAAGATCCTTTCCTTGAAAAGGGCTGAAGCCGTAAAGAAATCATTGATCAGTAGAGGTTTTCCTGAAGACAGAATAAACACAGAGGGCTTGCAAGAACTAAATCCAATCATGAGCAATGATACGGCCTTCGGAAGGCAGAAAAATAGAAGAGTAGAAATCACCATTGATGAAGACTAAGTTAACAAAACACCAGCTCCTATTTTGCCTGATATTTTTGCTATTGGGAGCTTGTACGGTCAAGGATAAGACGAGTTCTCTTTACGAGCGATATCTAACGAATGATATCCCCACGGATATACCCGAGTCCTATTTACCTGTAGGCACGCTGGATGGAAACATAACCCATCAAGGTGTATTTTCGCCTGATTATGAGACGTATTACTATACCGTCTCAGACCCTAATTTCACCCAGTTTATAGTTAAACAGATTACCAAACAGGACAATGAATGGTCAAAGCCGAAGAGTGCTTTTTTCAATACTGATTTCAATGAGCATGGCCTCAGCTTTAGTCAAGATGGAAATACACTTTTCTTTAGTTCTACGCGCCCGCTCCCGGATGTAGATACTACATCTACTTGGCATTTATGGCAGACTCAACGAGTCGGTGGACATTGGGGAGAACCAGTTCATATAGATATTCCCAATTTACGTGGGCAATTGACTTCTCATCCTTCGATTGCTCTGGATGGGACACTTTATTTTCATTCCAGTAATCCGGATTATACGCAGATGAGAATCTATCGATCCGAACCCGAACCCGATGGACGATATTTAGCAGCTACTAAAGTGAGAATACCTGGGCTGAGCGAAGTCGAGTCTTGTACTCCCTATGTTGATCCACAAGAAAGATTTATTCTATTCGCGATTATTGGCGACGAATTAGAACTTGCGGTTAGTAAAAGAAGGGAGTCAGGGAGTTGGGGAAACGTGCAAAAACTGCCGGCCAGTATTAATACGAAGGGACAAGGAAATCCACAGGTCTCTCCCGATGGCGAATATCTTTTCTTTGCCGCTGGGGATTTTTCTAAAGGGCAGGGGGAGATCAAATGGATTGAGTTAGCAGCAATTCTTCAGCCTTTGAACTTACAATCAAAAAGTACCGTCCAATGAGAGCCCTCTTACTATTACTCCTATTCACATCGATTACTTCTTGTATAGGTACCGAATCTACACCCAAAGAAGCCGGATCTCGCCTAGAGTTAGTCCCAGAACCCGATCGGGAACTCCGATTGGAGTATGAAAGGAAAGAGCCGTTCCTGGCCATGAGTACGGATAGTTTATGGCAGTACTTGGTTTTCGAAAAGGGGGGCTGCTTAACAGGCGGACAATACATGGTAGAAGGCCAGCGGGATAACAGAAACTGCGTAATGACAGCTGCCGAAGAATGGGAGATTTTCTTCCATCGATCCCAATATGAACTTACGGACCTTTTGTTATCCAAGCTACCTGATACTGCTACGACCAGCATTCACACCTGCCCCTTTTTCAATGCCAGTGAGGGGGAAGTCGCAGTTTACGCCCTACAACGTATCTACGAAACCAATTGGTTCGACTTTGAGGTCTTCCAGCCCTATCAGGATAGTGTAGGAGAAGGTAATCACCAGGCCTGGTTACAAACTGTTTTACAAGAAAAGGCTCCAAGGGCAAAACTTCGCAACTACTGGGCAGGCTTGGCCAAGAATGGAAAGATTTAAGAATCTAGAGTCGAGACTGTTAAGTTGCTAGGAAGCCTAGATGGATGTTTCTAATTTCTGAACAGTTGCCAAAGTATACTGGCAGAATGGAGTTAGTTGGAAAGGTTCAGCTCATTCAAATAGAGTACCTCTGTCTCAAACCCGATCCTATTGACACCACTGACTTTAATGAGGATTTCAAAGTAGGTAGGAAGATACCCCAATTCGGCTTCCATATACTCCTCGATCTTAGTCATCTTACTCTTCCTAACAAAATTGCGGAGGGATTCGGAAGCTGCTGTATCCCATAAGCCCCCAAATAGGAGGATGGTATTATCATTAGGGCCAGGATATTTGGCAATAAGTCCATAGTCCGTGTGTTGCTCATCCGGGTCACCTTGCGGTCGGAAAGTTAAGGTATCTACTCCCTTAGGTAGCAGATATCGATTGGGTTGGTCACTATTGTATACAAATTCACTTTTATCGAAGTAGGTATTGAATATCCCAGCCGTCTTTTGCATTCCAACAAAAATAATATTGTAGTCATGCATGTCCTGAGCGGCCATGTCGGAACTGGGCCTTATACTGAACTCTTTTTTCGGATGGAAGAGTTTAGTTAGACTGTTGATCCACTCGCTACTTCCATTGATAAGGTGCGTATAGCTGGTCTTATGGAGCTGTTTGCCCTTATGGATAGGCCGTTCTTTGTACTCCTCAAATTGCGCTTTTGAATTAATGTCCGGTATTCGTACATTTCTTGTCTCTCCACTAAGCGAGTCTATTTCGGAAAAAATAAACAAATCCCCAAGTACGACTTGTATTGGCTTTTCATCATTGAAGAAGTCCTTCCAGAAAATAGAGTTGGAGAAATCATCGGGAGGAGTTCGCTCATTTCTGAAGAAAAAGAGAGCATTGGCGATCAAAGAAAAGATTAATACAAGCAATAAAGGCCAAAGGAGCCTACCCGGATTCAAATTCCGAAAGGCAAAACTCGACTGCTGCTCCCGTTGAATGAACTCTACCTTGTATCCACCTTTGGGGATGGAGAGCACATAAGTCTCCTCCTTTCCTTGATTTTGATAATACTGATCTAGCTTTTTTCTCAGGTGGTAGATGTATACTCTAATTTTGGAAGTGTCAGTTTTAGCAAAGTTGCTTCCCAGCAAATGTTCCGCGATAGCTTGCTCCTTGGGTATGGTGCCTGATCTGGTACTTTCCACAAGAAAACGAAGAAGCCTAGCGTAAGTGGACGAGGCACCCAATGCATCACTTTGTTCTATCCTATCTAGCAATGCAGTGAGTTCTTTCTTAGATATGATCTCGACGTCCACGTATGTCTAATTCACAAAACTTGAAATGGGTTAAACATCTGGTTTACTTGAAGAGGCCGATTTACCAGCTCTGAGGTAGCTTTGAATGGTTTTTAACGGTTAAAATAACCGTTAATTGATCAGACTCAGCGTAAATCTAAGTAAATTTCTTCTGCCTTAGGGATTCTGTATCTTAGAGATGCTGTGCGCATTTCCAAAGGAAGTTTTTAGACTTCATTACTGGATTCGCTATGCTATTGTGCAAAACGGAAATCTACCGAAAACTTTAACAAGAAATGACCGATTGGTTTACAAAGCTCACTTGTTTTTTTCTCTTTTTTCTAGTGACAGCTTGTGGCCCTGAGCTACCTGATAGTGTGGTAATGGCTGAAGCTAATCTTCCGGAGACCGTAGATTACAACTTCCATGTACGGCCCATTCTATCTGATAAATGCTTTGCTTGCCATGGCCCTGATGCAGAAAATCAGCAGGCAGGCCTAAGACTTGACCGTGCTGAAGATGCTTACAGGGCCCTAGAAAGCGGAAAGGGACCAGCCATTGTGCCCAAACATCCGGCGAAAAGTGAGGCTTTTGTTCGAATCCTATCCACAGATGCCGAGCAAGTCATGCCTCCCCCCGATTCACATCTCAAACTTTCTTCCGAAGAAATAGCGATCATCAAAAGATGGATAGAGCAAGGCGCACAATACAAGCCACATTGGGCATTCGTTCCTCCTATCAAACCCTCCCTGCCCGAAGTGCAGAACGAGCATTGGATTAGGCAACCCATCGATCACTACGTATGGGATAAGCTGCATCGATCAGGACTGAAACCTGCCGAGATGGCATCGAAAGAGACCCTCATTAGGAGAGTGACCTTTGACCTTACCGGTTTGCCTCCGACCCTGCAGGAGATCGATGATTTTGTAAATGCTACCGCCGATGAAGATGCCTACGAAAAACTGGTCGATAGATTGCTACGCTCTCCGGCCTATGGGGAGCGAATGGCCGCAGATTGGATGGACGTCGCCAGATACGCCGATAGCGATGGCTACCTAGATGACAAACACCGAGCCTTCTCCCCTTGGAGAGATTGGGTGATCAATGCCTTTAACCAAAATATGCCCTATGATCAATTTATCTCATGGCAGATTGCTGGAGATCAGATTCCAAATGCTTCTAAGGAAAGTACCCTGGCTACTGCCTTTAACCGATTACATCGAAAAAACTCAGAGGCGGGAATTGTGTTCGAGGAATATCGGGTGGAGTATGTGGCGGATCGAACGAATACCCTAGGCAAAGGAATTCTTGGCCTTTCTTTGGAATGTGCCCGCTGTCACGATCACAAGTATGATCCAATATCTCAAAAGGATTATTACCAACTTTTTGGATTCTTCAATAGCACCTTTGAGATCGGCTCTCCCGTCTATGGACCTGGCCAGGTACCTGGACCTGCCATGTTGCTATCTACGGAAAAAGAGGATGCGGAGCTTGAGAAGGTCAAGGCCATGATCAAGGGAAGGGAACAGAAGCTAGAACGTCAACATACTCAAGATGAAAAATTTGAGGCCTGGTTTGCAGCCTTAGATGGTAATTATTCCTTGCAGGAGGAAATCGGAAAGGCCAATACAGCTTACTATACTTTTGATAAAATTGAGCCGACAGCAAAGCCGCAGCAATTTATATCACAGAATCAAAAAAGCCGACAGCTACCTGCTCAACTTGTTGAGCCGATACATAAAGAGGGAGTAAAGGGTAAGGCCCTATATGTAAGTGATTATAATAGAATTCAATTAGGTGACAAGATTGGTTGGTATGATCGTACTGATGACTTTTCCTTTCAGTTGTATCTGAAACCAGATACAATTTATCATGAGGCTGGCATCCTCTGGCATTCAGAGGATCTTAGACTAGGTCTAAAGGGGTATTCTCTCCACTTAGCCAATAATAGAGTGCAGTTCATTATGGCCATGTCATGGCCTCAGAATGCGATTCAGGTGACCACCCAAAGAAGCCTTGAGGCCAAGAGATGGAGCCAGGTTACGGTGACCTACGACGGCTCTAGCAAAGCAGCGGGAGTATCGATCTTTATTGATGGAGAAAGGCAAGAAGTGGTAGTCGATTATGATAACCTCTATAAAAGCATCCTTTTCCAACCCGATATTCACACCTACGGATTCAGGGGGATGACACTGGGAGCGCGAGATAAATTTATTCCTTTTAAACAAGGAGGACTGGATGAAGTAAAGGTCTTTGATCGACAGCTGTCTGATATTGAAGTACTTCATTTGTATGATCCAGCAAGGACCAGGGAAATATTGGCTGCGAAGGCATCCAATGAGAAGACCTGGAGAGATCATTACTTTCTGGTGAGGGATGAAGGAGTGGCAAGAGCAAGACAAGAACTGAAACAGGTCCGAGACGAAGAAAATGCGTTGATTAGTAATATAGCCGAGGTAATGGTAATGGGTGACTTGCCGAAACCCCGATCAACCTTTGTACTGGACCGAGGTTCCTATGATGCTCCAGCTGAAGAGGTGGAGCCTTCTACTCCAACTGCTGTTCTGCCTTTCAATGAATCCTACCCAAAGAATAGGTATGGCTTGAGTCAATGGCTTTTCCAGGAAGATAACCCGCTGACGGCGCGAGTATTTGTCAATAGAATCTGGCAAATGCATTTTGGTAAGGGCATCGTCCGTACCTCGGATGATTTTGGTGCGCAAGGTAGCCTACCAACGCACCCGGAGCTTTTAGATTGGCTAGCTGTCTACTTCATGGAAAATGATTGGGATATCAAGGCTCTACATAGGTTGATCGTCACTTCAGCTACCTATCAGCAGAACTCCAAGGTGACTAAAGATCTATTAGAAAAGGATCCTGAGAATATACTCCTATCTCGTGGACCACGCTATCGGATGCCAGCGGAAATGATCCGTGATAATGTATTGGCTGTGAGTGGCCTCTTAGTACAGCAGCAGGGCGGTTCGAGTGTTTACCCTTACCAACCGGAAGGACTTTGGGATGTGCTTACTACTAAACATTGGGCCTATCGCTATTTACAGGAAGACGGGGATGGTTTGTATCGAAGAAGCATTTACACGATCTGGAAAAGGCAATCTCCTCCGCCCTACATGCAAATTTTTGATTTAGATGATCGGGGTGATTGTGAAGTCAATCGGAGAATGTCCAGTACCCCATTGCAGGCTCTAAATCTGTTAAATGATCCCCAGTTTGTGGAAGCCTCTCGGGTATTGGCCGAGCGACTGTTAAAGACGGAAACGGAGCAAAGTAAACGCCTGGAAAAACTATTCCGCTTACTTACCGGCCGAAAGCCAGATCATACCGAAAGGCAGATGTTAGCAGACTTCTATCAGGATGAATTGAAACACTTTACGGAACAAGAAGAAGAAGCACTGGCTTATATGAACAATGGAGCACAAGATTGGGATAAGAGCTTGAAGACAAACGAAATTGCTGCCTTGGGGGTAGTGGCTAATTCCATTATGAACACCACTGAGTCTTTCACCAAGAAATAGGACAAACTGTTGCAAACTTAAGTTAGAAACCATGCAGGTATTTGAACAAAATAGACGAAGAAACCAAACGAGGAGAGATTTCCTGAAAACATCAGGAATGGGATTAGGAGCTTTCGCCCTTTCCAGCCTCTTAGGCAGTGATGTATTAGCCAATACGGTAACATCTACGATAGGCAATAATGGCGGAGTACTAGGGCAAGGCCATTTCCCAGCCAAGGCGAAAAGAATCATCTATTTGTTTCAGAGCGGAGGTCCTTCACAGATCGAAACCTTCGACTATAAACCTGCCCTAGAGAAATGGCATGGCCAAGAAATTCCAGACTCTATACGAGGGACCCAGCGGAACTCGGGTATGGTGGCCAGCCAGTCCACTTTCCCCTTGGTGTCCTCGATCTACGACTTCAAGCAATATGGTAAATCCGGAGCATGGGTGAGTGAGCTATTTCCTTATACAGCACAGATCGTTGATGAATTGTGTATCGTTAAATCCCTCTATACGGAGGCTATCAATCATGAACCCGCTGTTATGTTTGTGCAGACAGGTTCTATGATCAGTGGTAGACCTTCGATTGGGTCCTGGTTAAGTTATGGCTTAGGGTCAGACAATGATAATCTGCCTAACTTCGTAGTAATGACCTCTCATGGCGGGGGCGGGCAGCCGCTTAACTCTCTTGCCTGGGGAAGTGGGTTTTTACCCTCTCATCATCAGGGCGTTCAGTTTCGTTCTGGGAAAGAACCAGTTTTGTTCCTGAATAATCCACATGGTGTCCATCGCGAAGATCGTCGGAGGGCTCTAGACCGCATCAAGGCCTTCAATGAACATCAGTTGGATATGTGGGGAGATCCGGAGATCAATTCCAAGATCAACCAATACGAGATGGCCTTTCGCATGCAGGCCTCAGTGCCGGAGACTGTAGATGTCTCCAATGAGCCTGATTATATCTATGAGCTATATGGAGATGATGTAAAAATACCAGGTACGTATGCTAGGAACTGTTTGCTAGCAAGAAAATTGGCGGAGCAAGACGTGAAGTTCATCCAGCTCTATCACACTGGTTGGGATCAGCATGGGGGCCTTCCAAGAGGTATTCGCAATCAAGCTCAAGATACAGATCAGGCTACGGCCGCCTTGATCAAAGACCTGAAATGGCAGAGATCATCATCCGGGGTGTTTTACGATGTGGATGGCTGGGGCAGGAGTGAAACCCGGGATTGTCTATGGCGAAACCGATGAGTTTAGCTATAATGTGGTTAAAGATCCAGTACATGTTCACGACTTCCAGGCTACCCTGATGCATCTGCTAGGGATAGACCATGAACGGCTCACCTTCAAATACCAAGGGCGTAGGTTTCGCCTAACCGATGTGCATGGACATGTGGTGAAAGATATATTAGCCTAGGAGATAATCGCCTTCCTACTCATCGGTCAATCGACTGCCGAATCAAATCGCTTCATCCAATCCTTTCGCTCCTGGCTGAAGAAATAGGCCTTTGACTTAAAAGGAGGAATGTGATGTTCTTGAAGTTCGATTAAAGAAACCTCAGGTAAATCAATGGGATTTGCAGGGATGTGCTCAGCTAGTTCTTGTTTTATTTCTTCATACCCGTCTCTGATGGCAAGGTTATGCCACTCTTCTGGATCTTCGGATAAGTCATACAATTCCTCGGAATCGTCAATGTAGCGAATGTAATGCCATTGGCCATATCGAATAGAGTAGCTCCCGTAATCATAGGTGGTGACGACGGGACGTTGGATAACGGTATCTGGGTTTTCTAAAATTGGACGTAGGGATTGACCATCGAAATCCGTACGAGGAGGTAAGCGGCAAAGATCAACCAGCGTGGGATAGATATCCATTAAAGAGGTGAGGTTGGTTGTGGTCTTCCCGTTCATTGAGCCCTTTGGCATCACTTCTGTACCTTCGGGCACCTTCATCATCATAACCGTCCGGATGACGTTTTCCCAAAGCGCAAATTTTCGCCAGTGCATTTTTTCTCCCAATTGCCAACCGTGATCCGACCAAAGTACAACGATGGTATTGTCTGCGTAAGCACTCTCGGCTAAGTTCTTGAGTAAACGGCCCACCATTTCATCGGCAAAGGCCACAGAAGCCAGGTAGCCTTGAATGGCCTTCTTCCATTCACCCGCTTCTACCACGTGCTTATGGTAATTACCTCCACGCCTGATCAATTCTTTTGCCACCATTCCTAAATCGGTGGTGTCTCCTTCTATGATTTTGGGTAGTTGAATGTCCTCTAATGGAAAGCGATCAAAGTACTTTTGGGGTACATACCAGGGGACGTGTGGACGGTATATCCCGCAAGCCAAGAAGAAGGGCTTCTCATGTTTTATTTGTAACAGTTTAGAAATGTAGTCTACACTGGCAAAGTCTCCCATCTCCTCATCGGGAATAGAAAGACCTGCCCAGTCGAACATATTGTACATGTATTTGAAGCGTGGCATGTTCGCAGGTCTGGTAGGTGGAAAGTTGTCATCCGGCATAGGCTTTCGAATGCTGGGATAATAATCATCCCATCCCAAAGTATCGACCTGTTGATAGTGGAAGATCTTACCAGCTCCCGCGGTGTAATACCCGTTTTCTCTAAAATGTTGTCCAATGGTTTTAACAGCTTGCAATTTAGGTACGGTACGCCAGTCTTGGTAGTTAGAGTACATGCCTGAATTGTAGGTGTGTAGGCCAGTCAGTAGGGCAGAACGGGAGGGGTTACAGCCTGGGCTTGGGCAATAGTTTCTAGAGAAGTTTACCGCTTCTTTGGCAAATTTTGTAAGGTGTGGAGTTACCGTTTGCGGATGTCCGGAAAGGGGAGCAACCCAATCATTGAGATCATCGATCGAGATGAATAGTACATTTGGGTGTTCTTGAAGCTCCGACTGCGAAGCGTTGGAACAAGCATCAAGGCCGAAGCTTAGCAGAATGAGATAGGCTAGGGTAGGTAAAGTTAAGATCTTCATACGACTAGATTTTGAGCGGGTATGGGTTCGTGATTAAAGTTAGACAGAAAGAAACGTAAACACTTGGCTTGGAATATCTTTTTCTTTGCTACCTAGGGAAATGGGGAGGGTTTTTATAAATTGCTAGTATGAATCCTACATTCAAAGAGGTACAACGTTTCACCCAATGGTGGATCTGGGCTTTACTCATCGGCATTACCCTCATTCCCATCTATGGTGTGCTACAGCAAGTTGTATTTGGGCAAACTTTCGGGGACAACCCTATGTCCGATACGGGCTTACTCATCTTCCTAGTTTCAATGTTAGTTTTTGACTATTGCTTCTGGATGCTTAGGTTGATCACAGAGATCGATGCGACCACTATTAAAATCAATTTCTTTCCATTGGCAAAGCGAGAAATTCGATGGACCGAAGTGAAAACTTACCAGATTGTGGATTATGGCTTTGTTGGTGGTTGGGGTATTCGTTTGGGAACTAAGTACGGTACCGTGTACAATACCAAAGGTAGGATCGGGCTGGCCTTGGAATTAACGGATGGCAAAAAGTATTGTATCGGTACGCAGAAGGAGGAGGAAATGGCTGTATTTTTGCGTGAAATGGAAGGAGAGAAATAAAGCGCTCTATAGCTCACTTTTTAGCCTATTTCTCCTAGTTTTTTCGTATATTAGAGGTGTCGAAAACGCGCTTACATGTCAACTCTATTTCAAGGAAATTGCTATCCTATTTTATCCTTTCAATGTCAGATTAAGAGTACATTCCTGGCCCTGGCCTCCTTGTTGAAGGCTATAGTTTGCTAGAATACTTCCGACTCAGGTACAGTCATTGTAAAGAGGTATATAGCTATGCTATTTCCTTGGATTGTAAGCCCATCTCTCGCGCTCTGTTTTTATTAAAATTTGTTTTCCACACCTAACATCTATTAAAGCTTATGATCGTTTGGAGAAAATTGGGAATTCTTGGACTAGTTATTCCAGTAGGTCTGGCTATGTCCCTACAATTATTGTTTGGTAGTTTGCCTTTATTGGCAGCAATCGGATATTTGATCGGCGCTATTCCGGTCTGGTTACTTGGGAAAAAATGGAATGATGCTATTGATCAGCAAAATCAAATGAACTTAGATCAAGGAAGAATTATGAAACACTCCTTGTTTTGGATTCACCTTGAATACTGGGCCTGGATCTTCGGGCTTGTTGGCTTTACCATCTTGCTAGATTCTACCGTACTCCCCATGGGAATAGACTCGCAGCTTAGCATCTGGGGTATCGGCATCCTGTTGGTCATTGCTTATCAGATTTACAAAGGAAGAAATCGAATAGCGAGTTTAATCTCCAAAGAGGTAGAACCTCAAGCTGAGGCGGCAGGCAAGTCATCTACTATTCCGTTAACGTTTAAGCCTTCAAAGCAGGAAGGAAATGAAAGAGAACGAATACTCAGAAATTACAAAACCGAAGACCATCGCAAATACATGCCAAAGCCAAGTGAGGATAATGCAAATTCATTAGGGATGCCCTAATAGAATGGCCTATCAATGGTGTTGTACCATTGGTAGGCTACCTTTCAATTTGGACTGAAGCGGCTCCAACACATAATTAAAAAAGTACACTATTATGTGTCCTTTTTTAGCTAACACATCAAGACTCGACAAAATAGGTTACTTATTGGTCAAAAAAGGTCTTTCCTTTATCACTTGTGCTGTTGAATTTTGTAATCAATAATAAACCAGGCTTTACCACAAAGATTCTTCAGCATGAAAAAAAGTGCCTTATCAGACCCTTTCGAAGAAGCTCGCTTGCGAGAAGGGCTAGGTTATATGAATGACCAGGATGATCCGGTCGTTATGGTCCTTCGCCATAAGGATGTGAGGAAATGTGCGCACCAATGGCAGAAGTTCCAATCTGGAGCAAAACCGGGGCGTATCGTCGTTCCCTCCGAGGTAAATATCCGAGAAACAAGACAAATCCCTTTTGAACTGGACCCACCACAACACGGCCAGTATCGAGCTGTAGTAGAAAAATGGTTTAAGCGCCCGCTAGAGGCGGTCTATCAAGAAGCGCTCAAAGTTCAAATCGATGCCTTAATTGATGAGGTAATCGGAATGGAAAAAGTGGAGGTCGTTAGCGGGTTTTCTCTTCCTCTGCAATCCCGAGCTCTTACGCTCCTATTGAATATTCCCTACGAAGAGGCAGAGACTTGGATAGCTTGGGGTACGCATGTATTCCGAAGCGAAGGGGAAGCTTTAGATGGAGACAAAGCTGCCATTTTATACGATTATATCGATCAGCAAATTGATCAGGCGATAGCAAATCCTGGGGATGATCTGTATTCAGTTTTATTGCGTTCTGAAGTGGAGGGGAAAAAGCTTACTCGGGAGGAAGTGAAAGGTGTGATGATCTTAACCTTTGCTGGAGGCCGTGATACCGTGATCAATGCTGTGACCAATTCCATTGCCTACTTCGCAGATCATCCAGCTGCTTTGGAAAGACTAAGACAGGAACCTGAAATTATGGGCAAGGCCGTGGAAGAATTGATTCGCTACTTTGCCCCTTTGACCCATATGGGGCGGGTTGCGACCGAGGATATACAGGTTTGCGACCATGCCGTGAAAGCTGATAGTCGGATTTCCCTCTGCTGGGCTTCCGCCAATCGCGATGCTTCCGTTTTTGAAAAACCGAATGAAGTAGTCTTGGATCGGAAACTCAATCCTCATCTCAGTTTTGGCTTTGGTCATCATAAGTGTCTTGGAGCCACACATACCCGCCAGATCATGAAGATCCTACTCCGTTCCCTCACCGAAAAAGTAAAATCCATTAATATCATCGATACGGAGGAAAATATCGAGGAATGGGGCAAGTTTAACCGCAAAGTGGGCTATCACAGCATTTACGTTTCTTTCAACAACAACTCCTAAAGCAAAACTAAAATGGCAAAGATTACTTTCATCACCAGTGATGGTGAAACTACCATGGTAGAAGGGACAAGCGGTTCCGTGATGGAACTGGCAGTGCAAAACAATATCCAAGGAATCGATGGTGACTGCGGGGGCGTATGTTCTTGTGCGACCTGCCACGTCCACGTTGATTCACGATTCGTGGAGCGAACCGGCGAAGCAAGCGAGATTGAGATGGATATGCTGGAACTCGATGATAACGTCAATGAATTCAGTCGCTTATCCTGCCAGCTAAGCATCAGCGAAGAACTAGATGGATTGATTTTGCGGGTAGCAAAATAAAGAGACCAAACCATGTCAGCCAAGCAATCGAAAAACGAAGCCTGCATCATTATTGGAGCTAGCCATGCTGGTGTAAACTGCGCTTTCGCGCTCCGCCGTGAAGGTTGGGAAGGGCAGATCCTGCTGATTGATGCGGATCCACATTTACCATACCACCGCCCGCCTTTATCCAAAACCTTTTTGACAGAGGAAGGAGATATTGAGAAAATTGCCTTGCGACCAGCGGCCAGCTATGAGAAAGAAGAAATCGAGCGAATCGCAGGAAGGGTATCGGCAATTGATCGAATGAAGAAGCTGGTAATACTTAAGGACGGCCGATCTTTTTCCTACCAACAGCTAGTCATAGCCACCGGGGCTCGCCCCTTAATCCCCCCAATCCACGGATTGCAGGACAATCAGCGAGTTTTTACCTTGCGCCATGCCGCAGACATTGTCCAGATCCGGGAAGCTCTACAAAGTAGCCCAGACAAACGGGTGGTGATTATTGGAGGCGGCTATATTGGCCTTGAGTTAGCAGCATCTTTATCAAAACTGAGAGCGAAAGTCGCCCTGCTAGAGCGGGAAGAACGCCTCCTAGCCAGGGTGACGGCACCAGAGGTATCTGACTTTTTCTTGCACCTGCATCAAGCTAAGGGAGTGGAGATTTGTAACGGAAAGAATGTCATTTCAATACGGTCAGCAGTTGATTGTTCTGAGGTAGAATGCGCGGATGGTACTCTTTTCGAAGCTGATCTGGTTATCCTGGGCGTGGGGATTAGGGTGAATACCGAATTGGCCGCCGATGCCGGGCTGGAGATCGAAAATGGTATCAAAGTAGATGATACTACCTGTACCACGGATCCACATATTTATGCTATTGGCGACTGTAGTTTTCACTATAATTCTTACTACGACACCTTTGTCCGGCTAGAGTCCGTTCAGAATGCCGTGGATCAAGCCAAAGTTGCCGCCGCAAATATCTGTGGCAAGCACACGGTATATGATGCTCTACCTTGGTTCTGGTCCGATCAATATGATATCAAGCTGCAGACCGTTGGCCTTTTCCAGGGATATGATGAAGCCATCATCAGAGAAGAAGTAGGAAAGGACAATTGCTTTTCCATCTGGTATTTCCGAGGGGCCCAATTACTAGCAGTGGATGCGGTGAATAATGCCAAGGCCTATGTAGTTGGAATGAAGCTGCTGAAGGAGAAACCCCTAGTAGATAAGACCAAAATTTCCGATCCTCACTCACCCCTCAAACCTGCTCTTCTCCTAGAAACATAGCCCTCCCCAGCCCGTGTGGGTATTTTCTACCAACACATAACCTTAGCCGTAAAAGATCCTCCTCCTACAATCTATATTGATATTTTCCACCAACACCCTGCGACCCTCGAGCCCTCAATGCCTCCCCCTATAAATGCAAACCCTATGTTAAAACCAATCAAAAGAGAGGTATCTCCTCCTGGTATATCTTAATTTGATAGAGCCTCGAAAATGCAAACTCCTTTAACCAAGGAATTCTCGACGCTAATAGTTTTAAGATTTAAATCCTATTAACGACAGCTTCCTTGTTCTACTTTTTAGGACTCAGGATTTTGTGGGGCATGATTAGACCACACGCCCAAGCGACTTGCGCCAAATATTGTATTAGTCAATTTTACAGGTTGAAATCATCCATGATCTGGAAATCAGGCCTATCCGGAAATGGGTATACACAGAAGGAAACCGGTGCAGTGCGATTGATGTTTAGTTTGGAATAGAACAGTGGGTGTATAACACAAGCATCCTTCTCGTTGATAAATAGCCGGTCCCTGACGGCAAATTCAAAGTCAGCTCGAATGATCTTTGATTGATGATCCGTATTTCCTCTCTTGCGCCCAACTATACCCAATTCGATCACTAGCCTTATAAATTCTGATTGGGAATATTCACCATGACTCCAGTGTCCGGAGGTTCTCTTTGCAGATTTATGTAATTCGTTACCCATGAATTCCATAGGCAACCCTTCCAGGGAGGAAATGATGTCTCCGGTGTTCGCTTGTATCCCAATGTAGGAGTTAATTAGTTCGTCTGCCAGATCAATTTCCGATGACAGGACCCCTTGTACAATCGTAGCAGGAGAAAACTTAGGAAACTCTCCTTTAGCCATGGCAAGACTAGCAATCTTGTTGCATACGAAGATCAATTGCCTCGGTCGGAGATGGGTGTGCCTTAAAATGTAAGGAAAAGTGTTCTCCTCTATTCCTCGAGTATTGATCAGGGTCTTCCCGAAGTAAGGTAGCCAGAGTTTCTTGTATACTTCTTTATGTGAGTCCCAATTTATCTGATCTTCTTTGAGTTGAATTAAATCCCTTAAGTTCAAGAACTTGAAGAAGCGCCAGCAAATGAGTCGCATGAGATCCTTTGGCCTCCAATACATGTAGAGTGGATTGCGAATGTATTTTAGGGTGTTGGTGATAAACTGTTCCTTGATATAGGGGAAGATCTCATCAGCAATACAGACTTTCAGGTGTATGCCGCGTACCGCATATCGGATATTGAACTCTGAAGCACATTGGATTAGGGCAGCAGTGATCCACATTTCGTAGTAACTGTTAATGGCGTACTGCTCCCTGGAATCTATTACGATGAATAGGGGAGCCTTGGATACAATTTCCAAGACACGCTCCTTGGCTTTTTCTATCCTTCTGCTGTTCTGTTTATCTTGAATCATCTGGATAATGTCATCTCCTGTTGACATATCGACTTTATTCAGGACCCCCCGAAGTACCAACTTAATGAAGTTGGAGGTTGTCAGATCCTTATCATCGGTTTCGACGGCCCGACGAATAGTCCCACTTTTGTCCTGTAGTTTTTTGAAAATCATCTGCCAGATAATAAAGTCCCAGATTTCGACCAACTTCTGAATGGCTAACTCTTGGGAATATTCAAGGCGTTTAGCGATATCAAATAATTCGGTATTGTAATTTTCCGCTCTACCTACATTCACATAATCGGAATTAGGGTAGGTGTCTTGATAGAGGAAGTGCTGCATTAGTGAGGACTTTCCGCTACCTCGCCGGCCAACGATCAAGTAGTTGTCAAGAGATAAGGCACCAGCAACAAAGGGGGTATGATCAAAAAAATATTCTTCCCATTTGTTACCCAGCAGTGCGATTTCATTTTCAAAGCTGATTTCACCGAAGGGGTGAATTAGAGTGGAAGTCAGCATGACCTACAGTTTTAAAGCGATTAGAAAAATTCTGTTGCTTTTATGGTGTTCGAATGGATTTAAGGGGTGTTTTGCAGTAGAGTATCTTATTTATTAATTACACTTTTAGATCATTTGTTACAGCCTAAAGGTGAGCTTTTACGGATGTACTAGGTCGATAGCCTCCCCCGCCGGTGTTGGTATTTCCCACCAACACTGACCAGCGCCCCCAAAGCATAACCCCTGTAAATGCAAAACCTATGTTAAAACGAATCTGAAGAGAGGTATCTCTGCCTGGTATATCCTAATTTGATAGAGCTTTGAAAATGAAAACGATAAAACTATGCAGATGAATTTACCAAAACCTTTCCTACTCACACTTCCTATTTTCGTGTTGCTATTGGCCATCTATGGATTTAGCATGCAGAAACCCCAGGCTAAGGAGTTAATGACCTTGGTGGTGTCCTATGAAAATGGAATCCAGCTCTTGGTGCAGAGCCAGGCAGATGGAACATGCAAAAAGCAGGCCTTTATCGCTAGTAGTGCAAGACAGCGGTTTAAGCAACAGTACAAAACACCGGGTGTGGCCTATGAGGAATTACCACTGAAAGGACGGTATGACAATACGGCGATTTTGGCACGGATCCAAGCTTTGACCAAGGAGGGGTGGCAGTTGGTAAGCCATGATTATTCGATGGCAATCGGTGATCCGATCGACGAGCCTTGGAACAAAGAGCGAGTGTCCTTCTATTTGTTTGAACGTTGAAATGAAGATGCCCCGAGCCTTGGGGTTTTATACCCTGGGACCGTTGGAGCCAGCAGGAAGGGCTCCTCGATTCTCTTCTCAAAGCAGGGCATTCATCAGTTCTTCCTTGTAAGCCTTAGCGACTGGGATTTTCTGACCCGCAATGATTACTTGGCCAGGTTCTACCACCTCTATATGCTGTAAAGAAATGATGTAGGACTTGTGCACCTTGAGGAATCCGGAGCGTGGTAGGAGCTCTTGTAATTGACTCATATTCAGACGGGAAATGATCTTCTGCCTGCTGGTGTGGAAAAAGACGTAGTTGCCATTTTTTTCTAGGAAAAGAATGTCAGCAGGAGAAACCTTATAGAGCTTAGAACCACTTTTAACATAAATGAAATGGTGTCCCGTAGAAGGTTGAGTTGGTGAGCTATTGAGAGCGGCAGGGATAGCTATTCCTTGTTTTAACTGCCAGGATTCTCGTGCCTTGAGCGCCGCTTTAAAAAAGCGATCAAAGGAGATGGGCTTCAATAGGTAGTCTACCGCATTGAGGTTATAGCTTTCTACGGCATATTTAGCATAGGCGGTTGTGAAAATGATCATAGGATTTGGACCTATATACTCCCGAAATTTCAAGCCCGATAAACTCGGCATATTGATGTCCAAGAAGATTAAGTCCACCTGATTGTCTTGAAGCCATGAAATAGCTGCCAAAGCGTCTCGGAAAGATCGCTGCAAGGTCAAGAATGGAATCTTCTTGACATGTAGCTCGATGATCTCTAAGGCTTTAGGTTCATCTTCTACTGCGATGGCTATAAGTTGCTCGCTCATGCTTAGATTTTCATGGTTCCTTCAAAGCAAACAGAGTCAGCTTTACTTCAAAAGTATCATTCCCATTGATTATCTGCAAATCATGACTGTCGGAATAGATTAAGGCTAAGCGACGCCTGACGTTTTCCAAACCAATACCAGAAGACTCCTGTAGATCATTCAATTGTTGCTCAAATTTGGAGTTGATTAGATGAAATACAATCTGGTGTGCATCAGCTTTTAGTTTAATCTTTATGAAGGAGCTTTCCTGGAGGTAAATCCCGTGTTTGAAGGCATTCTCTACAAATGGAATCAAGATTAATGGGGCAATCTCCTGTCTGGAATAATCTCCTTCAATATTTAGACTGATCAGTACATCATCATTTTCGTCCAGCCGTAGTTGTTGTAGTTCAATGACACTTTGCAGGTAGGCAATTTCCCGGCTCAAGGGAACGCGATCCGCATTGGCTTCGTGCAGCATGTAGCGCATCAGATTGGATAATTCTGAGATCCCTTCTGCCAACGACTGTTCGCCGCTTTTCTCTGCTAAGGCAAATAAATTGTTTAGGGTATTAAAGAGGAAGTGTGGATTAACCTGTGCTTTCAAAAACTGCAATTCTGCACTGAGTTTTTCCTGTAGTAATGCCTGTTTTTGCTTTTCGTTGTGTAGATAATTCTTGCCTAGGACATAGGCAGAGGATAGACCTAGGTAGATAAGGCTAAAGAGGATATTTAAGGGCGTAATGATCAAGGCTCTGCGGGGGCGCTCAGCTAGATCAAGTTCGAAATTTAGGCTATTTAGTCCCCGTTCCATTAGGTGTGCAGCTAGGAGGAGCAGAAGTAACTCTAGCAAATAATGAAGATATCGTCTTTTTTGCAGGAGTTTGGGAAAGAGTAGCAAACTATTGATATAGAACACGATCGCTTTGGTGATAAGAAAAAACAACACTGGCCAATACAAATAGTAGAATTCTATTCGAACTTCCTTCACACCGTCAACAATTTCCACGAGGCTTCTATTCACCGCGAAAGAAACCAGGAAGATCCAATAGCTTACTAGCCAGAACCCGATATGTAAAGGGATTTCCCAAAACGGTCGCTTCATAAGGTGAATATCAGGATTTTTTGAAACGCGTGGGGGCACTTTTGCAAAATTGGTAGGAAGTGTTCTCTTTTTGGTATGAAAGGGCAGCAACTTGGGAAATCACATTTTTGGAGCCTTTGCTGTCAAATTGATCGTGCTAGATAACATTGTCCATTTCGCTTCTGTTCTCCGACTTATCTTGACCCTAATTCTGAAATCCAAAACTGCGCGATCCTATGAGAAGTTTTCTGTCCTCGACCCTAGTTCTGTTAGCTGTATCTATTAGCCTTTCTGGCCAACAATTGGGCCCCCAGACCTTAGATGATCTAGAAGGAAGTCCGGCTGGAAGTAACGTAATCCGATTTCTGAAGGCCATCAATGCGACGGAAACCTTCGCTGCGGAAGACCTTCCGCAAATCTTTGCACAATCCCTTATCGAAAAACGGGGAACGGCAAGATTGCTAGATGTAATGGCTGACATCAAAGCACATGAGGGCCTGATTGAATTATACGAAGCTGAGCGTACGAGCACCTTCCGATATGAACTCAAAGCCAAAGGACTAAAACTAGATGAATGGATTGATATTAGCCTAGAATTAGAGGATCAACCGCCCTATAAAATTAAGGCACTCCATGGTTTGGACATCTCATCGATCCCAGCCAAAACGACTACACCTATGTTAGGTCCGGGTAAAGGCGTAGAGATTCCCACATTTGAAGGAAAGGTAGATGCGAAGAAGTTCCAGGAATTGGATCAATGGATTCAAGCTAAAGCCGATCAGCATCAGTTTTCAGGAGTAGTACTGATCGCCAAAGATTTTAAACCACTTCTTCACAAAGCTTATGGTATGGCCAGCAAGCGTTATCAAGTGCCCAATACGACTGAGACAAGATTTCGATTAGCCTCAATCAGCAAGATTTTTACAGCAACAGCGATTCTGCGGCTTGCGGAGCAAGGGAAGTTGTCTTTGGATGACAAGTTGGGTAAGTACTTGGCGGTAGAGGAGTTTGCAGATCCAAGAGCTAAGGAGGTTAAAATTCGTCATTTACTGAATCACCAATCGGGTTGGGCTAGCTACTGGAACGTTCCTGATTACACAGAAAACCGCTTACAATTGCGATCTGTAGCTGATTATATGTCTTTCATCAAAAAGCTTCCGTTGACTTTTGATCCGGGTACTAAAACAGCCTATAGCAATTCAGGATATGTGGTACTTGGAGCCGTGGTCGAAGCGGCTTCCGGAATGGATTACTACGAATTTATTGATCAGGAAATTTACAAGCCTGCTGGTATGTCTCATTCCGGAAGCTTTGAATTAGACCATATCGTGGAAAACCTGGCCACTTGCTACACGAATTATGACTATCGATCTGAAAGGGTCGGTAAGGATTACCCCTTCGAAAACATTTTCTTCAGTGCTCCTAAAGGCGTGCCAGCTGGTAGCAGCATCTCAACTACTGGAGATCTATTGAAATACCTGAAGGCGGTCGTCTCGAACAAAGTTTTGAATGCTACATCAGTCAATTTTTTACGGGCTCGGAATGGGTCCGCAGGCAAGCCTGGAGATTTCATTTTCCATAATGGTGGAGCTCCTGGCAGCAATACCTGGATGCAGTGCAATGTGGAAAATGGGTATTCCATCATTGTCCTAGGAAACTATGACCCGCCTACTTCGACCAAAGTGGTTCGGCACATCGGTAAGGTGCTACATCTACAGGTTTTATAGAAATTTTGACTTGCTAATCCTATATCTGTCTTTTCAAAGGGCAACAGCACTCCATTGTATTGGACCAGTTTCTGAATAAAACTTTAATTATGAAAAGCATCTTGCTAAGCTTTCTTCTACTATTCCTTACGAGTGGTTTTACTATCGCTCAACAACTCGGCCTCCAAACACTTGAACAACTCCAAGAAAGTCCCGCTGGTAATCGAATCTTGACTTTTGTTAGTACGGTGAATGATGCAGGGACACCTACGGAGGATTGGGTGCGTACCAACTTCAGTCCAAACCTATTGGAGAAGCTCGGCGTCAAAGGACTGCTTAGTTTTATTGGTCAAATTAGAGAGATGGATGGGGGATTGCAGATCTATGATGCTACCAGGAAAGAGGTATTTGCCTATAAGATGAAGGCAAAAGGTACCCGCTCTGGAAACTGGGTGGATATGGACTTTCTTTTTGAAGAAGAGCCACCATATCGAATTCTAGGATTTGGCTTAGATATTTCAGAGGAACCCGCACAAGCACAACAAGCACTCTTTCCTACAAAGGGAGTATCGTTTGGAACGGGAAGCGATAAGTCTACCGATTTCACCCCGATTCCATTGCCCAGCACTCCGGCCGGCAGACGGTTAGCAGAACTAATCGCTTCTTTTGAAAATGGAGATTATGAAAGCTACCTTAAGGAAAACTTTGCATCCTCTTTCTTCGAACAGGTTCCTTTCACTGAGGCCTTGGCAATGACTGAAGAAATAGCCTTGGAAAGTAGAGGATATCGAGTTCATAGTCTGCTGCAAGATTCCGCTCATTTGATTGAGGTATTGGCCTATGCACGGAATATGGGTGGTTGGCAGAAGCTGTTCTTGCAGACGGATGTTGAAACTCCACATCAGATAGCGATGGTCGGTATAGATATGGCAAAACCGCCTGGCTTTGATCCTAAGGAGGCACAGCGGAATTTGGTGGAAAAGACGCTTTCTAGTCCGCATCCCAAAGGTCGACTATGGGTAAAGGGAGAACTGGGGGAGAAGTTGGATCAATTCTTAACCGCCGAGTTCAAACAGGGATTTTCGGGAGCTGCCCTAGTGGTGAAAGGTGGGGAAAAGGTATTGTACAAGGGGTACGGGCTGGCCAACCGCGCGAACTTATATCTCAATACTACCGAAACACTTTTCGATGCCGGTTCTATCATGAAAGATTTTACGGATGCGGCCATCTTGAAATTGGAGGCATTAGGTAAACTGTCCTTGGAGGATCCAATATCGAAATTCTTGCCGGGCGTGCCGGCAGATAAGCAAAGGATAAGCATCCATCATTTGCTATGGCATGCTTCGGGTTTAGTGGGAAATCATAGCCCACATGATGATACAGAGATGTCCTTTGAAAGGGCACTGGCAGAGATTCTTCAGGCTCCGCTGCGGTTTGAACCGGGTAGTGATCGGCAATATTCTAATTCGGGCTTTACGGTTCTCGCAGCCATCATTGAGAAAGCATCTGGACAAGCCTATCTAGACTATATTGAGCAGGAGATTGTTGCTCCAGCAGACCTGGAAGGTTGGGCTTATTTCGGTCAGAAAGAACGCATGCAGGCTGATCAGGTGGCCTTGGCCTACGATGGCCTTGATCGAGGAAGTTACAATGATCCCTACCAAAGAGCACTACCCGGATGGCAAATTCTAGGAGCTGGAGGTATTTGCTTGAGTTTAGAAACCTTGTACCAGTTCTCGATGGCCATTAAGGCTGGAAAAGTGATGCCTCCCAGTGCTACCAAGAAATTCCTGGAGGTTTATAACCCTGCAAGAACGGGCAAATTTGAAACCCCAACTCGCCTCTTTGGAGGAGGTAGTGATATTGGCTTTACCATGCTCTGCTTGGACTTTCCTGAAGAAGATGCTTATGTCATTATGGCTTCCAATACCGGGAACTTCAAGAACCCTACCATGGCTGACCCCTTAGCCAATCTATTCTTAGGCAGAAAGCTAAGTACTACAAAAGAACCTTTCCAGCCCAGAACCGCCCAGCAGTGGGGCTTGCCGGAAACACCAGCAGGCCAACGTGCGGTCGAGTTGCTTAATATTGTGTCTGCAGGGAATTCAGCTACTTTTGGCTCTTATGCGAAGAAAGCTTACGCAAGGAAGTTTTACGATGCCTATTCCGAGCAGATGCACATTCAATTTTTGAAAGAAGTAGCTTCTATCTTGGAAGGGCCACCGAAGTTGAAGAAAATTCAAAGGACAGGAGAAGATGAGTTGAGTTTCTACATGGATGCTTTGGAAACTGGCGAAAGCCTTAAGGTGTCTATTAAGACAACATCACAAAAGCCACATCAAATAGAAAGTCTTTCAATAGGGCAGTGATGTTCTCGGTTTTAAAGGGTGGCGATGAACTCAGTCAGGTTCGTATCACGTTCCAGATGAAGTTTCTTGCGGAGACGATAGCGATTGGTATGCACGCTTTCTACCGAAATCCCCATCAACTTGGCCATGTCCTTACTGGAAAAATCCAGTTTAATCAGGGCGCATAGGCGTTTGTCCCCCTGCGTGAGTTTTGGGAATTTGACCTCTAGGCGTTGGTAGAAATCTTGGTTCACCGCAATAAATCGAGTTTCAAATTCTTCCCAGTTTTGAGAGTTGCTGCTGTTGATAGAACGTACTATCTGTTTGACATTTCTGGCGCTCATATCTCCATTCTGCTGCGCTAGTTTGTCTTTGAGGTTAGATAGGAATTCATCTTTTTCAATGAGCTTGAGGGTGGAGGCAGCCAGCTCTTTATTCTTCATTTCAATCAACTCATTCACTTTCTGAATCTCCAATTCACGTTCCCGCTTGATCATTTGCTTTTCCGACCTATGTTTGCTTCTGACGTAATTAAAGTAGAGAATACTGATCAGAATAACGAAAAGGATACTGACCAGCAAGATTATCCGCTGTAGAAGCCAGAGGCTGCTTTGGTGTTCGAGTTCAGTAAGTCTTTTTTCTTGGAGTAGTTCCGTTATTCGCTCTTGTTCGGCTCTATAGGCATCCTGGATTTCTAAGAGCGGCCGATTGTTAGCGCTTCGGCTATCAAAATAGGCAGCATCGAGCATTTTTTCAGCTTTCAGCTGATTGTAGGCCTCTAGGTAATCTCCTCGTTCTAGATATAGATTGGCAAGTCGCTGATGGATCAGTGGCGAAAAATCCTTGTGGCTATTGAAGTCGGTCGAGATCTGTAAGGCTTCGCGATAACTTTGCTCAGCCTGGTCCATATTGTTTAGGGCCAGATAGGTATCTCCCATATAGGTCTTTAGGAGGACTCGGTAACCCGGTTGAAATTCGGCGAACCAAGGGAGTAGATCTTCATAAATGCCCAGGGCCGCTTCGTATTTTCGTTCTGCTTTAAATTGAAAAGCTTTTTCGAACTGGAGAAACCGAAGTAGTGGCTTGTGCTCCTGGGTATGCAATTGGAAACAGCTATCCAAATAGACGGTCGCCAATTCAGGCTCGGCGAATTCCCGATAGGTAGCAAGGTAGGGGTAATAACTTTTGATGAGATTAGTTTTCTCGACTATTCCATCTTTGACCAAGCGTTTATTCAGTTCGAGCGACAGGTCAAAATATCGCAAGGCCTCGTCTTTCCGTTTGTAGAAGCTGTAATATCTCCCCAGTCTTACGTATAGAAGAACCTTGTTCTTTTCATCCTGTGTCTTGTCCGCTAACAATAGTCCAGTCCAAAGTTTGTCATAAGAGTCCTTATAACTAGCCTGATTGCCACTCACGGTGGCTTCGTCCATCAATACTTTAATAGCCCTCGAAGTGTCTCCTTGTTCAAGTAAGCGATGACGGCAAATCTGTAAGAGATACAGGGCGCTATCTGGATTCTGAAATCTAAGATTCCAGGCTTTTTCTCTTAACACTTCATTCATCATCACCGTCATGGAATCCACTGCCGATAAGCCTTGCTTCGGCAGGAAAGCCATGAGCGCTGTCAAGCCAAAAATCCACCACTGTCTAGTTATAAAATCCATGAATACAATATCATTTTCACAAAATCTCAATTCTGAATATAAATATCTAAATTATGTCCCAGGCATAGTGAATTGCTCAAGACGAAATCACGCCTGTTCAGTTTTTGTCTAGTTAATTCTTGCCGATCTTTCGGATTATCAGCTGATTTTTACTGCATTGTTGAGGTGCCGTATTTCAGGCTGTCTATTTATTTACAAATCATCAAAACTTACATGAAAGCCACATTTTACGAAGGTCAACACACCTTTTCGGTAGCAGAAACCGAGATGGAGTCACCAGGTAAAGGTGAAGTTCGTATCAAGGTCGCGTATTGCGGCGTTTGCGGTACTGATGTCCATATCTACCATGGAATGATGGATAAACGGGTGCAAATTCCTGTGACCATTGGACATGAAATGTCCGGAGAAATTGATGCTATTGGAGAGGAAGTTTCTGGTTATCAAATCGGAGATAAAGTGGTAGTTCGACCACTAGACAATCGAGCAGAAGAAGCTTCGGATAAGGGGTTTAGCCACATCTGTAAAAAGCTCAAGTTCATCGGAATTGATAGCCCGGGAGCGATGCAGCAATATTGGAATGTTCCGGATTTTACCCTTCATAAATTACCTAAAGCAACTGATCTGAAACTAGCAGCCTTGGTAGAACCACTGTCTGTTGCTTGTCATGATGTGCGATTATCGGAGCTACGTAAGGGAGAGGTTGCTGTAGTGCTTGGCGGCGGTCCTATCGGGATGCTAGTAGCCTTGGTTGCCAAGGATGCCGGAGCTAAGGTGTTCATCTCAGAAGTGAACCCAAAGCGGATTAAGCTGGCGGAAGAAATGGGATTCACGGTGGTAAATCCAGTCGAAACAGATCTTGTACAGTACATCGATGCACAGACGGAGGGGTATAGGGCTGACGTCGTCTTTGAGGTGGCAGGAGTACAGCCCGCCATCGACGTGATGACGGAAGTGGCTGGAATCCGAGGGCGAATCGTCATGGTGGCTATACATGGACAAGCCAGGCCAGTAAATCTGTTCAAGTTCTTCTGGAAGGAATTAAAGTTGATTGGAGCTAGGGTATACGAACCAGAAGATTATGAAAAAGCGATAGAGCTGATTACGAAGAATGAATTGCCATTCTCCTCCTTGATCACCGCTGTGCAGCCCTTGACGAGTATTCAGCAGGTATTTGAAAACATTGACAAAAATCCAGATGGCATGAAGGTGTTACTGGATTGCCAAAACTAATCACCAATATAAAGATGAGTGTACTTGATCAATTTAAGTTAGACGGTAAGCTAGCCCTGGTTACGGGCTGCAAAAGAGGAATCGGGAAAGCCATGGCCATTGGTTTGGCAGAGGCTGGAGCCGATATTATTGGTGTTTCGGCTTCTCTGGAATCCTCAGGAAGTGAAGTGGAAAAGGAAGTGCAGGCGCTGGGCCGAAATTTTACGGCATACCAATGTGATTTTTCTGATCGAAAGGCCTTGTACGCCTTTATTGAGCAGGTCAAAAGTAATCACGATATAGTGGATATATTGGTGAATAATGCAGGATCAATTCTCCGTGCCCCCGCCCTTGAACATCCGGATGAATATTGGGATAAGATCGTCGAAATCAACCAAAACGCCCAGTTCATCTTGTCCCGAGAGTTGGCTAAGGGCATGGTAGAAAAGGGGTATGGGAAAATCATTTTTACTGCCTCCCTGCTGACCTTCCAAGGAGGGATTACCGTACCGGGCTATGCGGCGAGTAAAGGGGCTATCGGCCAGTTGACTATGGCTCTTTCCAATGAATGGGTCGGAAAAGGGATCAACGTGAATGCCATTGCACCTGGATACATTGCTACCGATAATACAGCAGCATTACGAGCTAATCCTGACCGGAATACCGCTATACTAGGAAGAATTCCAGCGGGCCGTTGGGGGACGCCAGAGGATTTCAAGGGAGCGGTGGTCTTTTTGGCTTCAGCTGCCTCGGATTATATGAGTGGCTCGATTATGCTAGTCGATGGAGGCTGGATGGGGCGATAAGAATAATAAGAGCAAAGAGGCTGGAGCTTTTGTCCAGGAAGTAGGATGAAAGCTTCAGCCTCTAGATCATAGTTTTTGATGCTATTCATTCTGATTTCCGCCCAAGGAACATTAGAATAACTTCTACAAAATGAAACGAATTCTAAACTTCTGGCTAATCCTACTTAGCGTGGGCTTCTTGACAGGCTGTTCTTCAGCATCTGAGGCAGACTATCTGTTTCGAGTGAGTCTTTGGGCCAACGAAGAGCATACCTGGTACAAAGCTTTTCTTCATTTTGGCGACCTGTTGGCGGAACGTTCTGAAGGTAGGATGAAAGTGGAAGTTTATCCTTCGGAACAGCTAGCGAAAGAGAAGGAGTCCATTCGTTTGATTCAAGCAGAAGTGATCGAAATGACGGTCACCGCATCCTTACTCAGCAACTGGATTGAGATAGCAGCCTTTTGTGAATTACCATTCCTCTTACGAGATACAACAGATAAAAATGCGCTGTTATATGGACCCATCGGAGAAAAGATTAAGGAAGAGATTCTGGATAAGACCGGCCTTAGACCCGTAGCTGTATTTGAACGAGGGCCCCGCCACCTAACATCTAACCGGCCGATTAGGCATCCCGATGATTTACAGGGGCTAATCCTACGGGTGCCCAGTGTTCCTTCCTTTGTAACAGCTTGGAGTGCCATGGGAGCCAAACCAACACCGATGGCCTTTTCTGAGGTTTTTACCTCTTTACAACAAGGTACGATAGAAGCTCAAGAAAACCCTTTCGAGTTAATCCTTAATGCTGGTTTTCCGGAGGTACAACAATACGTAAACCTCACGGAGCATGTGATGAGTTGGAGTTATCCCGTAGTGGGGGAGAAACAATTTCAGCGTTTACCTGCAGATTTACAGGCAATCTTTTTACAGGCAGCCCAGGAAATGCAGGCTTATGAGCGGCGTCTTTTTTTGGAAAGCGAAAAAAAGGTACAAGATGAATTGAAGTCAAGGGGAATGAAATTTATCGAGGTAGACAAAGATGCCTTCGCAGCCGAGTGTGAAGAGGCCATTTTTAATAGCCTTTCCCCAGAAAGCCAGGAATTATATAAAGAATTTCAGGCTTCAAGAAAATAATTCTACTAGGATAAGTTTTGTGATTACTAACAGGATAACTGCATAGCACATAGCCTGTCGAAGAACCAAAATAACAAGATGGAAAAAGCTATTTCACGTCTACTCAAATACGGGACCTTAGTCAGTACCTATGCGCTAATCGGGAGCGTACTGCTGCAGATTTTTGCCCGTTTTTTTCTATCCAATACGCCTCCTTGGACAGAAGAAGCATCGCGTCTTTTCTTCATTTACGCCACGGCTTTTGGAGCAGGATTAGCCTTTAAATCTCATTACTATGTGCATCTTGATGTGTTTTACAACAAGCTATCTACTTCGGTACAAAAGGGAATAGATGTTTTGATTCCAGTGCTAGTGTTGGCGCTCTTCGCTTTGATGAGTATCTATGCTATTGGGTTTGTACGGCTAGGTTACTTTGAGTTTTCGCCCAGTATGAAGATGAGAATGTCCATTGCCTTCTTAAGCATGTTTATCATGGGCGCATCGATAAGTTATTATGCCGCAAAAGATTTGCTGAAAGCTCTTAAAAGACAGGCCATATGATAGTTGCTTTAATTCTTGTTTTTATCGCTTGTCTGGTGCTTCGTTTTCCGATTGCTTTTGCTCTGGGCTTGGCCTGTTTGGTCTACCTTTTGTTAGCTGGATTCCCACTTATTGTACTACCCATGAAGATGTACTCCGGGATCGATGTCTTTGTCCTCTTAAGTGTACCTGGCTTCATTCTGGCGGGTAATCTGATGAATCATGGAGGTTTGACGGAGAAGATTATCAACTTCTGTAACCATTTGCTAGGACACATTAGAGGAGGGTTAGCCTTGGCGAATATTGGAGCATCTATGTTGTTCGCAGGTATTTCTGGTACAGCGGTATCGGATACAGCTAGTATTGGTTCGGTTATGATTCCTGCGATGAAGCGGGAGGGCTACGGTGAAGGTTTTTCCTGTGCTATCACAGCCGCTTCTTCCACCGTAGGCCCGATTATACCGCCGAGTGTTCCGATGATTATAGCCGCGACTTTAAGTGGATTGTCGGTGGGAAAGTTATTTCTAGCGGGAGCGGTGCCTGGCTTCTTATTAGGAGTAGGTTTAATGGTGGTGGCCTATTTCATTTCGGTGAGAGAAAACTACCCGAAGCATCCTCGCAGTAGTCTAGCACAAATAGCCAAAAGTTTTGTGGATACCTTTTGGGCTTTGCTTATGACCTTCATCATTTTATTTGGAATTATCGGTGGCGTATTTACACCAACGGAAGCCTCCATTATTGCCGTCGTTTATGCCGTTTTGGTCGGACTTCTGGTGTATAGGAAACTGAATTTTCGCAAGATACAAGTGATTGTATTAGATTCAATGAAGACCTCAGCCTCTCTGATGGTCTTAATTGGTTTTGCCAATCTGTTTGGCTGGATTTTAGTTACAGAACGATTACCGCAACTGATTTCTACGGAAATCCTCGGTCTTACTACCAACAAGTACCTAGTGTTACTCCTGATCAATTTGCTTTTGATCTTTGTCGGGACCTTTATGGAGACTATTGCCGCCCTTTTGATCCTGTTTCCCATCCTACTTAAAGTGGCGGGCTCCGTAGGGGTAGATCCTATTCACTTTGCGGTTATCGCTGTCTTGAATCTAATCATAGGACTGACTACTCCACCTGTTGGCGTCTGCCTATTTGTTGCTTCCAGTATTGGAAAAGTGTCGATCGGGAAAGTCAGTAAGGCAAGCCTACCTTTTCTAGCCGTTAGTTTGATCGTTTTGATCCTAGTCACGCTAATTCCAGAATTATCCCTGTTTTTACCTCAATTAATCATGGATTAAATCAAGCATGCTGATGACCCAATTACATAGCACGTCAATCCATGAATTACAATGGCCATTTTGCTTTCGGCAGGTCTTTGGACTATTGACCATACTGCTTTCGTTGGCAGCCTGCCAAGATGCTGCCAAGCAGGAAGTTCTACAGCGCGAAAGACCTAATGTCATTTTGATACTCACTGATGATCAAGGTTATGGTGACTTCAGCTGTCATGGTAATCCGTACGTGAAAACTCCACACATGGACTCGCTTTTTCAACGGAGTATACGATTTAGCAATTTTCATGTAGACCCTACCTGCGCGCCGACTAGAGCCGCTTTGATGACGGGGCGATACGCCTCTAGGGTAGGGGTGTGGAAGACCTTTAAGGGACGTCACCATCTGAGGGAAGGGGAGTCGACCATGGGAGAGGTTTTCAAAGCCAATGGATATCGAACAGCCATTTTCGGGAAATGGCATTTAGGGGATAACTATCCGTTTCGGCCGATGGATAGGGGTTTTGAAGAAAGTTATATTCATGGCGGAGGCGTGATCGGGGAAGCCCCGGATTATTGGGGCAACGATTACTATGATGACACTTATTTTCGCAATGGGAAGCCAGAGGCAACTACCGGCTATTGTACCGATGTCTGGTTTAATGAAACCAAGAGATTTATCTCAAAATCTGAAGAGCGCCCTTTCTTTATCTACTTGCCACTGAACGCGCCGCATGGCCCATTTAAAGTGCCTAAACGTTATGTCGCCCCCTATTTAAATGATCCCGAAATTCCAGAGCAACGAGCCTGGATGTACGGCATGGTGGCTTCCATCGATGAAAACCTAGGGGAGTTGCGGGAATTCCTAGAAAACAAGGGACTGGCTGAAAATACTTTGTTGCTCTATATGACGGATAACGGAACCGCTGCTGGCGTCTCCTTTAAGGATGGAAAGGCCGGGTTTCAGGTGGCCAACGGCTACAATGCGGGAATGAGAGGAAGAAAAACCACCCCCTTTGAAGGAGGGCATCGGTCAGCCTTTGCCATGTACTGGCCGGCTAAGTTCGGTAGCGAAGAAAGAACCGTATCAAGCTTGACGGCACACTTGGATATCCTCCCCACTTTGATTGATGTACTGGACATGGACTGGGAAGCACCGCTGCCTTTTGATGGACAAAGTCTTCTCCCATTAATCGACCCCGAAGCTGGGGTTTCATTCCCCAAACGCACGCTGTTTGTACACAATCAGGTGGCCTTTGGAAAGAATGCCGTAGGCGATCAACCACAAAAATATTTGGACTACTGCGTCATGACGGAGGATTGGCGGCTGGTGGGCCAAGCGCTTTTTGATATACAAAATGATCCTGGCCAAAAGATCAACCTTGCACCGCAGCACCCGGAAGTGGCAGCCACCCTTCAGGAAGCCTACGAAGGCTGGTGGGAGGATATCGACGACCAATTCCATGAGTACTGTCGAACCATTATTGGATCACCTAAACAAGAGGTTGTTCAATTAGACTGTCAGTTTTGGCACGGCGAAAAAGCACTGTACAACCAACGTCATGTGAGGAATGGGCAATTGACCAATGGCTTTTGGGACCTTAAAGTAGCACAAAAGGGGAAATACCAAATTGAGTTGCGGCGCTGGCCGAGAGAGCTAGATCTGGCCATGGATGCCGCTTTCCCCACCCCTGAACAAAACCCGGAACTTGAATTTATGAAGGATCAGGCCCGGCAGCTGCCCAGTCAAGTACTTCAGCCTGTGCATGCCAAACTGGAGTTGGGAGAACAATCGTTTTCCAGTGCCATATCACCTGGACAGAAAGCTGTGACTTTCGAACTAGAGCTAGAAGAGGGCCCGGTCGAACTACAGACCTGGCTTACCGACGGAGATGGCCGGACTTGGGGGGCCTACTATGTATACATTTCTTTAGCAAACTAAACTAATTAAATACTAAACGGATGAAACGAAACGAGTACCAATATACCCTAAAATTCTTCTTAAGAGGGATACCGCTGCTGGGCCTGCTGGCATTCCTTATAGCTTGCGAGACCACCACGGCACCTCCCGTGACGGAGGAATCCCCTGAAATCACCGATGAAAAACTAGATCAGTTAGGCATTACCAATCGGGATAAATTGAGTGCTGCTTCCAAACGAGCCTTAGATTGGCCTGATCTAGGGAATGAATGGTTTATCGAATTCAAGGTGCATGATCTCAAGGGTGATTTAGCCTATGAAGAAGGGGTGGTTAGGCGTGATCCTTCAGCAGTGATCCAGGTGGATGGAAAGTATTTTGTTTGGTATTCCAGGAGTACTGGCACCACTCAAGGATTTGGAGGAGATATTGAAAACGAAAAGGTCTTCCCATGGGATCGCTGCGATATCTGGTATGCCACTTCAGATGATGGTTGGACTTGGAAGGAGGAGGGTATGGCAGTGCCTCGTGGTGAAAAAGGAGCCTACGATGATAGGAGTGTTTTCACAACCGAGATACTACAGCACGGCGGGAAATACTACCTCACCTATCAGACTGTGAAGTCTCCTTATGTCGTCAGAGTGAAGAACCAAGTTGGCTTGGCTTGGGCTGATTCTCCGCATGGGCCGTGGACCAAGAGTGAGGAGCCCATCCTGAGTCCAGCTGATAATGGCGAGTGGCTAGGGGAAGAGGATAACCGCTTTATGGTGAAGAAAAAAGGAGACTTTGATAGCCATAAAGTGCATGATCCCTGCTTACTTTTCTACAATGACAAATTTTACCTGTACTACAAAGGGGAACAGATGGGGGAAGAAATCACCTTCGGTGGACGCCAAATTAGACATGGTGTAGCCATCGCAGATAATCCCCTGGGCCCATATGTTAAATCTCCTTACAATCCGATTTCCAATAGTGGACATGAGATTTGTGTCTGGCATCACAACGGCGGGATTGCTTCTCTGATTACCACAGATGGTCCTGAAAAAAATACGATCCAATGGGCACCTGACGGTATAAATTTTGAGATACAATCCGTGATTAAGGGGGCTCCACATGCGATTGGACTAAATCGTACACTTGACACCGAAACAGAGCCAGCTGGCGCGCTGGAATGGGGCCTTACGCATCAATACAAGAGCCGAGACTATCAATATATTCGACGATTCGAAGGACGAAGAAGGACCACCCACACTGCGCTGGGCGCTAGCTCTAAGAGAAATTAGATCAATAATATTGCTGTTGCTATGAAGTTCACTCAACTCTTGCTTGTCTTGCTTTTTTGGGGAAAGGTAATCCTTGGAGCGGGGCAAGAAGCTAGTGCCCCACCGAATATCATCCTAATTCTGTCTGATGATGCCGGTTATGCTGACTTTGGCTTTCATGGCGGGAAATTGGTAGCTACGCCTAACCTAGATCAAATGGCAGCTGAAGGAATTCGTTTTCCGCAAGCCTACGTCACCGCTGCCGTCTGCGGACCGTCTAGAGCGGGTATGATTACTGGCCGATACCAGCAGCGATTTGGATTTGAGGAAAATAATGTTCCAGGTATTATGAGCCCTGCTGGTCTGCAAGGCGAGGAAATGGGCTTGCCCCTGGATCAAAGGACCCTACCACAATATTTGAAGCAGCAAGGGTATCGTACGGCTCTTTTTGGAAAATGGCATCTAGGCGGGGCCGATCGTTATCATCCGACCAAGCGAGGATTTGATGAGTTCTATGGTTTTCGTGGTGGGGCAAGAAGCTACTATCCGTACGTAAACGAAGGGGCTTCGATCCAAAATCGTTTGGAAAGGGGATTCGGTCGATATGAAGAGCATGAAGGCTATTTGACGGATGTATTGGTGGAGGAAGCCAATGCTTTTATGGAGCGAAATCAATCTCGGCCTTTTTTCTTTTTCTTGTCCTTTAATGCGGTCCATACGCCCATGCATGCGCTCGAGGAAGATTTGGCTAAAGTTCAAGGTTTCTCAGGTAAAAGGAAAAAGTTAGCCGCCATGACCATGGCATTGGATCGCGCTTGCGGTAGACTTTTCAAAAAGTTGAAAGAGCTAGGCTTGGATGAAAATACCTTAATTGTTTTTACCAATGATAATGGCGGGCCTAGTGATGCCAATGAATCTGTCAATGATCCCTTAAGCGGGACAAAAGCCAACCACCTGGAAGGCGGTATAAGGGTGCCATTTCTAATGCGATGGCCAGGGAAGCTCCAAGCTGGGCAAGTCTATCCACATCCAGTAAGTACTCTAGATTTGCTACCTACTTTCCTAGCAGTGGCTGGGGGAGACATTAACCAGCTGCCCGGATTGGATGGAGTGGATCTGATGCCCTATTTGACCGGAGATAATAAGCCCCGACCACACCAGGTGCTGTATTGGAAGAAAGAAACGCGAGCAGCCATTCGCAATGGCGATTGGAAGCTTATCCGATTTCCTGATCGACCGGCAGAACTTTATAAGTTAAGTGAGGATATTAGTGAGGTCAATGATCTGGCGGTCCAACATCCAGATAAGGTTCGAGCCCTTTTCAAGGAGCTCTTCGCCTGGGAGTTGGAATTAAAGCGACCACTATGGCAACTTGAAAGAAAATATGAAGGCTTGGCCGCTAAACGGATGGATAATCATCGGAAGAAAAAGAAATAAGCTCGTCTTTATCAAGGCCAACAAGCATGCGGAGGGAGGAGCGTGCCACGGAGCGATCTCCGAATGCTTGTTGGGCTCCTGTCGAACTTTATTCTAGATCTTTTATAGAAATTAGCTCAAAGGCAATGCCTTCATAGGCAGAAGACTGGCCGCCTTCATATAGGATTCCGATCTTTTTCCCTTTCAATAGAACCAGATCAGAATAGGCAGATGGCCCCGCATGAATTAAGAGGGATTTATGCCATGTCTTGCCATTGTCTTTACTCAGTCGTAACGTCATACGTTCACGCTTTTCCTGACTGGCAGGATTGGAGAAATACAACCTATTTTTTCTTCCCCCTTTCAAGTTCCCAATTAAGCTTGCTTGACAAATGGGTTCGATTAGGGTGGAATCATCTGTAAGGGTAGACCAATTTATGCCACCGTCTGTACTTTGCGACAGCTTGCGATTTTTTTGGGTGCGGTCATAGTTGCGCATGTTCAGCAGCAATGCTCCGTCCCCCGTTTCTGCGACACTGCATTCATTCACTTGGTGCTGTGGTGTAGATCCACCGAGCTTCCAGGTTTCGCCCAAGTCGTCAGAGTAGATGGTGTGAGAATAGTAGTGTTTGCTTTCAGCTTCGATATGGTCACAGGGTATTACCAGTCTATCCCGATATCCACTTCTCTTCGTGAGCTGAATACCATGGCAAGGGCCAGTAGCATACCAGGTCCAATTCGGCTTTTTGGTGCTACTGGTAATTTCCTTTGGAGTGCTCCATGACTGGCCTTCATCGCTAGATTGGGTGATGAAGATCCGCCTAGTATCCTTACTGGTTCCGGCGATAATATCCCGTTCATGATCGCTTCCAAGATTCCAAGTCATCAAGAGAAAAATGGTGCCATTGCGTTTTTCCAAGATCGGCGCAGGATTACCACAAACATTTTTGCCATCGTCCCAGATCACCTGCATCTTGCCCCAGCTTTTGCCGCCATCCTGACTTGTCCGCATGACCAGATCAATGTCACCCGTGTCGGAACAAGAGCCTTTGCGCGCTTCCGCAAATGCTAGAAGATGACCCTTTGCCGTGGTGACGAGGGCTGGAATGCGGAAGCAAGCATACCCTTCCATGCCTTGCTCAAATAAATAATTGAAAGATTTCTGACTCCTTAGCGGAAGGCAGGAGAACAACAAGCAGAAACCTAGCAGGCTGCGTTTACAGAACATATATTACTTTTTTAGTTGGTTTTCGTACCAGATGACACCTAGTCCTTCACTGTTTGTGCCGTAGTTTTCTTCACAGATTAAGATGTCAAGATCTCCATCTTGATCTAGGTCTACCAGCTCCACTTTATCATATTTAGCTACATGATTCCCGGAAATACTCCGAAATTTAGTCCCAGAGCTAGAGGCAAGATCCTTGCCGTCTAACCATACCAAACCGTCTAATGGTATTTTCCCTGTATTTGAACTTAGGACGAGGTCTGGCTTATGATCTCCATTTAAATCGCCAGCTACTATTGATTTGGGACGTTCCATGTCTGTAGGAATTGGAAAATGAGTGGTTGTCCAGTTTTGAGTTTGCTGTTGGTCCCCACTTGACTTGAAAAGACTTATGTGACGATCCGTCCAGTCCACCGCCAATACCTCCTTTCTCCCGTCCCCGTCCCAATCAAGCCAGTCTATGAACATGACTTCTTTGCCCTGTGCTCCGATCCAGTGATTGGGCCAAGGCTTCTCCCAGCTACCTGCTCCCCCGTTTTCCAACCAACGGCAGCCTTGTAAGTTTCCTCGCCGATCACTAATTAAAAGATCGAGGTCTCCATCTCCGTCCATGTCTGCTGGAATAATCGACATGATCCAACCCACCTGACTAATGGGGTGCCATTTCCATTCTTCCAGGTTTTTTGGATTAGCGGCTATCTCTAGCCACCCGATGGCAGCGCCCTTCCCTTTACCGGCTGCTACAATCACAGATTTCTGCGGTCCTAAGGAAAAAGGAATAGCATACATCCATTGCATAAGTCCGTCAGCTACAGGCACGCTTTCTTGGCGCCACTGCACTTCTTTCCTCGCAGAACCTGCCCAATGCGTATACAATTTCCGTTCTTTCCCTTCTGTACAGGTCAGAACCTCCATAGGATTTTTTCCATCCAAATCTACAAACACCGCGTCCTCTACAGCTGGAGTTTCTCCTACTGTCATTTGTGGCCACTTATTCTTGACATTTGCTTTACCAGGATGCAGATACACCTTGGTTAGTCCTCCCTCTTCCCATCCCGTTACTATGTCTGGCAGACCATCTTCATTCCAATCGGCTAATTTCACCCCATCCGCCCCAGAAGAAGAATCGTCGATGGTATGCCGGGGCCACTGGAGGGTAGTGGCTTGCTCCAAAGTTGAATCAGCAGAAGGGGAGAAAAGAAGGATGGAATATAGTAATAGCAGGTATAAAGACTTCATGTGCCCGTACTTGAAAAGTTACAGTTGGTTTTGGAAGGAATCCTGAGTAAGTAAGATATTAATTCTAGTATATTGTAGGAAGTGTGTGTACATAATTATGCTATAAGTTTTGACGGTCAGTTTCCCATCTGTGCCATTGATCAAATACGAAGGTTCAATTGTACTAACATGCTGCTTAGAAAAACCAACACAACAAACAAGATGAAATTCAAACTTCTTTACCTCCATCGCCTGCTTGGGGCTCTGATCCTCTGCCTTTCCCTGCAAGCTTGCAGAGACAGCGTTCAAACTGCCAATGGTCCTTATTTTGGAAATGGCGTGCACAACGGTTGGGCGGACCAAGGCTCGATCAGTCTTTGGACTAGGTTGACGAACCGACCCGATGGCAATATGACCGGTGCTCAGTTTCTCGACATCAGTGGGCAAGATCATAAAAGACTCAGGAAATTAACCAACATTGATTCGCTGGAAGGGACCCAGCTCCCCGATGGCTTTACCCTGGATGATATGATTGGTGCGTGCCCAGGGGCCACAGGAGAAGTACAATTGATATACTATCCGGAAGGACAGGCAAATAAGCCAAAGACTATTGCTTGGAAAGCGGTCGATCCATCGAAAGACCATACCTTGCAATGGAAGCTCACGGATCTTCTACCTGGCACGCGGTACCGATTAGAACTTCAGGCGCGCCCGGGACCGGACGCTGCTCCTTCCGATACCTTAGAGGGAGGTTTCTTCACGCCACCAGCAGTTGATGATGATAAAGAAGCTATCCGATTTTGTGTAGTCACCTGTCATGACTTTATACGGAGAGATGATCCAGACAATGGGCATAAGATTTATCCTGCCATGGAAGCGCTAGAGCCTGACTTTTATGTCCATGCCGGAGATATTGAATACTACGATAAGCCGCATCCTTATGCCATGACAGAGGCTTTCATGTTTTTCAAATGGAATAGACTCTTTGCCTTGCCCTTCCAACGGTCGTTCTTTAATCAGCACACTACCTATTTTATGAAGGATGATCACGATGCCCTATCTAATGATGCCTTTCCGGGTATGACCTATGGCACGGTAGCTTATGAGCGCGGCTTGGATATCTTTGATAAGGAGCAGTTTCCCACTAACGATAAACCGTATAAGACGATTCGTTGGGGCAAGGATCTGCAGATATGGATTGTGGAAGGTCGGAACTACCGAAGTAAGAATACAGATCCAGATGGACCGGGGAAGACGATTTGGGGAGCGGAACAAAAGCAATGGTTCTTTCAAACCGTTAGCGCTTCCGATGCCACTTTCAAAATCTTGCTTACTTCGACACCGATACTAGGGCCTGACCGCAAGAATAAAAGCGATAATTATTCCAATAGTAATTTTCAGCATGAGGGTAGGGAAATTCGCGATTTCATTAATGATCAGGAAAACTTTTTCATTTGCAATGGGGATCGACATTGGCAATACGTGACTCATTATGAAGGGACCAATCTTTGGGAGTTTAGTTCTGGAGCGGGGGCCGACGGTCATGCCAGTGGATGGAAGCAAAAAGATGTCCGCCCAGAGCATCGTTTTCTTCGAGTAAAAGGTGGATTCCTGAGCGGGACGGTAAGTAGAGAAGAAGGAACGCCAAAGTTAGTTTTTCAGCATCATGATGTAGAAGGTAAAGTGATGCATACTGAGGAGTTCGTGGCTAGGGAGGATTAGTAATTCGTTCTAGGTAGATTAGCATCCGAAGTTCCACCTATCCAAAAAGAAAGGAACTTCGGATGCCACTGCGAATCTACTTGTCTTGGTCCCGGATGTCATTGAGCAATGCTTGTAATTCTTCCACTATCTCGGTTTGTTCTTGGAATAAATTCTTCGTTTCCCCAATATCTTCTTTCATATTGTATAGCTGCCCGCTTGGCTCTCCTGGTGCTGGATCGATAATATTTGGCTTAGAAAAACCGCCAGACCCTCGTTTTTCAATGAGCTTCCAATCTCCTTTGCGAATAGCGAAAGAATTACGAGAAGAATGATGTACGATAGCTTCTTGCCCTGGAACAGTATCTGTTTTTCCTAGGTAAACGGGCAGTAGGTTATGACTATCTGGACCTTCATTGGCAGCTAGATTAGTCCCGGTAATGGCAGCAACTGTTGCGATTAAGTGTGTTAAGGTTGTGGTGGCATCACTGGTACTCCCCGCTGCGATTTTTGTAGGCCACTTAGCAATATAGGGAATGCGATGACCTCCATCCCAGGCATCCGCTTTCATACCCTTCAGTTGGCCGGCCGAACGGTGCTCATATTCTTCAATTAGGGCAGGTGTCCAAAAAGGACCATTGTCACTAGTAAAGATTACCAGCGTATTTTCTTCGAAGCCTTGATCTGCTAGCGCTTGCATCACGGCCCCTACTTGATCATCTACCATTTTTACAAAATCACCATAGTTACCTGCTCCTGCGGAATCTTTATAGTCAGCCGTTGGCACCCATGGTGTATGAGGGGCGGCAAGTGGGAGATATAGGAAAAAGGGAGTGTCTTGGCTTTGACGCTGAATGAACGAGACGGCTTTATCCTTGAAAGTGGGTAAAACTTGGGCCATCTCAAAGCCGGGAGCAATACGACCTGCCCTCCAAAACGCCTCGGTATATCCAGTATTAAGGTCGTTCCCAGCGGTATAGTCTGAGGGAATAGCAACGAGGGAATCATTTTCCAAGAAACAATAGGGATCCATATCCAAGGAGGCCGGAAGGATGTAAGAATAGTCAAATCCATGTTGCAATGGACCATCCGTTGGTTTGCGACTAAAATCTATCAGGTCAGGGTTCATTTCCGTAACAATGCCAAATTCACTTTTGTCCGTTCCCTCAGCATTAAGAAAATCCTCAACCCCTTCCTTAATTACCCAATCCAATCCCAGGTGCCACTTACCCACAACCCCTGTCTGATAGCCCTTCCTTTTCAAGAAAGAAGCCACAGTTGTTCGATCCTTTTCAATTAAAGCTCGTCCATATCCCCGCAGCACACCTCTGGGAAGTTTACTCCGCCAGCAATATCTCCCGGTGAGAATACCATAGCGAGTAGGTGTACAAACGGAGGACGGGGAATGAGCATCTGTAAAACGCATCCCAGCCTTAGCCAAGGCATCTATATGAGTGGTTTGAATTTCGGAGGCGGGGTTGTTGGCGGAGACGTCGCCATAACCTAGATCATCAGCCAGAATATAGACGATATTCGGAAGGGCTTCCTTTGCCTGTTCCTGATCACTTGGCTTTTCTGGATTACAGGCTATCAATAGGAGAGACAAGCAGAAAAATGTAGTAAGGATTCTCACGATTTGTATTTTTGATGGTTCTCTGACAATTTTTGTTGCCATAGAAGGTTTTTGATGTGAAAGGTAGACAAGAGCTAATCTTGCAGCTTAGCTTTGCCATACTTTGGATTGTATTTCCCCCGCTCTTTAAAGCCATCGAACTCCCTCATACCCGCAAACCTAGGGTAGCTTTCGAAGATGTCTCCGGTACCTAATACCCTAGGATCTCTTTGTTGCTTTAGGGCCTCAAATAGTTGAGCTTTCAGCTCTTCTTTTTTGGCCAAAAAGGCAGGTTCATCTGCTAGATTCTTTATACAGGCTGGATCAACCTGGATCTGATAGAGCATTTCTTGTGGTCTTTTGGCTACCGCTAATTCATAGAACTTGGGCATATCCTCTCGATGGTCTAGAATAAATGACTTACTAGGTGCTGGATCGATGTCATGAAAGCCACCGGCCATCGACTTGAAGCCTTGCGGGGCAACATGATCGGCAGGGAACTTGACCTCAGGGTCACCTGCAGGCCAACGCGTAGAATCAAAATTATGGATATATAGAAAGTCAGCTGTTCGAATAGCTCGGGCAGGATAACCGAAGTTGTCAGGGCGAGCATGGGTATGGCGCTCTCGTCCAGTCAACACAAATTCCCTTTGCGGGGGCGGTGTTTCTGAGGATGGAACGCTGAGCAGTGATGTCATACTTAGGCCGCTTATATTGGGTAGAGGGGCAGCTCCAGTCATTTCCAATAGGGTAGGCGCTAAGTCAATCAGACTGACGACTTGCTTTCTTTCTTCGTTTTTGACGATTCCTGGACCCGCCATGATCAATGGTATATGTGTACCATATTCATACAGATTGGCTTTGGCAGAGGGAAAGGCCATGCCATTGTCTGAGGTGATGATCACAATAGTGTTTTCCAACTCTCCTTTCTCTTCTAGTAGAGATAACATCCTACCCAAATGTTGATCAAACCATTCAATCTCCAGATTATAATCCAAAATATCATCACGAATAACACTATCCTCCGGTAAAAATTGGGGTACCTCTGCATTAGCCAACTTCTTCCCCGCTTTCCTTCCTGAGCCCGCTTCAAACACCCTATGCGGCTCGTGACAACCATACCAGAAGAAAAAAGGACTATCAACTTGCCGTTGCTCGAGGAAGGCCTCGAAGTTGGCGGCATAGTTTCGTCTGTTAATACCCGCGTACGGCACAGTATCATAGTTAATTTCGTTAAAGACTGGACCCACCGGGTTTTCTGGCCAACCGGCATCTTTCCAATTACCAGGTCCCCAAGGTTTTCCGGTATACCCCAACTGATAGCCCGACTGCCTTAGTTGCTGTGTGAAGACTGGAAATTTTCTCGGAAAATAGCTGCTGTGTGTACCGGCTTCTTCTAGTTGCCAAATATTGAGTCCCGTTAAAATGGCTGCTCGGGAGGGACTACATTGTGGGGCTGCGCAAAAGGCATTGGTAAATCGCACCCCTCTTTTGGCAACTCCATCTGTAGCTGGAGTTAAGAGTTCCTTGGCACCGTAGATTCCCGCGGAGGGGTAGGACTGATCATCGGAAATGGCAAAGAGGATATTAGGACGAGCGGGCTCCTCTTCCGCCGCTGGTTGGCAGGAAAAGCCCAGTATTGCTACCAGGAATATGGCTATTTGTGTAGTAAAGGGGATTGAATGCTGCATGATGTTGAATTGATTTAAGCTTCGGCTGAGCTATAGACTTCGGAAGTCTCAAAGACTTCCGAAGTCTATAGCTATTCCCAAGAATCCCGGAGGATGACTTCCATAATAGGATCATCAGCATCTGTATCACCAACTTCTGTGCGAAGTTGGAGCAGTGCTGCCTTCATTTCCAGGATTTTGGCCTGGTATTTTGGATCTGCATAGGCGTTTTTAACCTCCTCCGGGTCTTTTTGAAGATCGTAGAACTCCCAGGCAGGAGAGGTAGCGTCCTGATGTGATCCAGGTTTATCCAGGGGTTGCCCGTAGAAGAAGGCCAATTTGTATCGTTCATCTCGGATACCGAAATGCGCCGGTCGATTCGTTTGATGGAGCCAATAGCGATAATACATCTGCTTTCGCCAATCTGAAGGTGTCTTTGCTTGGAGGTTTTTACGGAAGCTTTGCCCGTGGAAAGAATGGGGAAGCTCAACATTGGCATAGTCTGCAAAAAGAGATGGGAAATCTAGATTGAGGATCATATCGGCATTGCGGCTACCAGCTGCTATCTCTGCCGGATAACGAATTACAAATGGCATACGCAGGGCTTGTTCATAGATCATCCGCTTATCAAAAAATCCGTGTTCCCCAAGAAAGTAGCCTTGATCAGCAGTATAGATCACGATGGTGTTTTCTGCCAATCCTTTTTGTTCAAGGTAATCTAGAATCTTACCAATATTGTCGTCGATGGCTGCTCCGGATCGGATGAAGTCTTTGACAAATTTCTGATAAATCTTTTTGCGAGCTGCTAGGCTGTCTAAACCTTCTAGAGAAAAAGGTATACCGGGGTATCGCGCACTTTTCCCTTCCTCCACTCTTTTGCTGTCTTGCACCCAACGCTCCCCCAGTCGCCAAAGCTGTTGCCCATCAAAGGAACGCCCACTGTAGGCGGGGCCAAAGTCGTAGAGAGAGGAAGGTTCCGGTAATTCCACCTCTGCGAGGAGGGATTGGTGGCGAGCCGGGTAATCAAAAGGCTCGTGCGTGGCTTTGAAGTGGGTCATGAGAAAGAAGGGCTTCGTGGCACTCCTGTTTTCTAACCATTGAATGGAAAGATCGCCAATGACATCAGATGAAAATCCCTCATAGGTCTTACCTCCCTCTTCCCAGTTTTCACGAGTCTTCAAAATGGGGTTATGATAACGTCCCTGACCGGGCAAGACATTGAAATGATCAAAACCACTAGGTGTTTTCTTCAGGTGCCACTTGCCAATGAGGGCGGTCTGATACCCGCTTTTCTTAAGTACCTTGGCTATATTCATACTATCTGGCTCCAGGGCCTCTGAGAGGGTATACACGCCATTTTGGTGACTGTATTGACCTGTCATAATGCTGGCCCGGCTCGGGGTGCAAATGGAGTTGGTACAAAATACATTATCCAAGGTCATGCCTTCCTCTGCTAGTCTTTTTATGTTGTCATTCTTGACATAGTCTGCTAGAATGCCACCATAAATGCCCCAGGCCTGTGAAGTATGATCATCAGACATGATGAATATGATATTTGGACGGACATTTTCTTCAGGAGAACTAGCCTTGTAGGTAAAGCCCAATAGTAAGAATAGGAAAGCAGCTGCTCTTAGTGGTTTTTCGAACATTGAAACTTGTTTTGTCGGTCTTTCTTTTGTGACAAATTACAATTTTGTTCCTACTAAGCGGCCTAAAACCTATTTTTATTAGACCACTTAATTAATCCAATCAGCTATGCGATACCGCAATACCTTTCTTTTGCTACTGTCTGTTTGTTGGGGGCTAGTATTTTCTTCTTGTACCCCCAAAGCCCCCCCTCTTCCCAATATCATCCTAATCATGGCAGATGATTTAGGGTATGAGGGGATAGCCTGCTTTGGGAATGATAGTATTCAAACACCGAACTTAGATCAGCTTGCGGCAGGTGGTTTGATACTCACGGACTTTCATTCTAATGGCTCGGTTTGTACACCGACGCGTGCTGCCTTATTGACTGGGAAATATCAGCAGCGGGTGGGTTTGGAAGGAGTGATATATGTAAGAGGTGAGACCCGACAATATGGGTTGGATACAAGTGTTGTTACGATGGCAGAGGCACTGCAGAGGGCAGGATATAGAACAGGCATCATGGGCAAATGGCATTTAGGTTACGAGCCAGAATATAACCCAGTGAATCATGGATTTGAAGAATTTTACGGATATGTAAGCGGGAATATTGACTTTCATTCTCATTACGACAATGCCGGAATCTATGATTGGTATCACAACTTGGATTCGATTTATGAAGAAGGTTACGTAACGGATCTGATTACGGACCATGCAGTGGACTTTGTCAAAACGCATAAGCATGAGCCCTTTTTTCTGTATGTACCCCATGAGGCGCCACACGTTCCTTTTCAAGGACGGAATGATCCGGCTTATCGATTTTCAGACAATGAATTTACCTACTATGGACCGGTTGAGGATAGAACAAGAGCTTATCGAGAAATGGTAGAGGTGATGGATGAGGGGATTGGTCGACTCATGAAAACCATACAAGAGCTTAATTTAGAAAAAGAGACCTTGATCGTATTTATCAGTGATAATGGGGCGGAGCGTTTCGGGCACAATGGAGAGTTGAATGGATCGAAGGGGAGCTTATTAGAAGGCGGGCACCGGGTCCCGGCAATTGCCTATTGGAATGGAAAAATTCAAGCCGGCAGATCAGATCAGACTGTAATGAGTTTTGACTGGATGCCAACCTTCCTGGCCCTAGCAGGTGTAGATACTAAAAACTTAGATTTGGATGGAATAGACCTTTCGGGTTTAATGCTACAAAACCAGTCATTGCCTCCAAGAAGCCTGGCCTGGCGTTATCGAAACCAGAAAGCCCTAAGGAAGGGACCTTGGAAATTGTTAATGAGTGATCAGGATACTTCCCTATATAATCTAAGTGAAGATTTAGTAGAACATCAGGACTTGTCTGTTGAGCAATCAGAAATGCTGCAGCAGCTTATGGAGGAGTATGAAGCATGGGAGCAGGAAATGAAATCCTATCAGCAGAAGACGAATTGAAGGAGTTTTCTGACAAATAAGGTGTTTGCCCGCCTATCAGTTAACTATAGATTGAAGCTAATTTAATGCTGATATATCCTATTGTACTACTCCTCTCCTTGGGCTCGATTGGAAAGTGCATAAATCCTACAAGAGCAGTGATCATTAATACACCACCAGCTTTCCGGCCTGGACTTGCTGTCCAGCCTGATCCAGTATTTGATAGAAATACAAGCCCTCTGTTCGGAGATGGACAGATAGCTGGTCTTTTATACTTAAGCGATCTACTAGGGAGCCGTTCGGGGCGAAAAGTAAGAACTGCCCTTCGAACGCTGTAGACTCCAGGAAAATTTCCGACTGCCCTAATGGTAAAAGATTGGGATATATCCGTATCGATTTGGAATTCGCATTTGATACGTTTGAAATCTGATTGGAGACTACTTGTATGTTCTTCTTTCCTTCTACGGGAAGTTGAAATCCATTGCTAGTAATGCCCATTACTTCACCAATCCGCAATTGCCAATCATTGACATTTGAGCTGGGAAGAGTCAATTCGAGCTGGGCAATAACACCCTGGCCAGATTGCCCTTGTCCATCTGTTCTACTTAGCGCGAAGGAGATGATCGAGAAAGCATCATCTGCTCTTAGTAATTCTAAATGGGCCTCGTTTTCTAATAGCCATCCACTGGTGGAGGCCAGTGAAGCGGTGGTCTCTACCCCAAATCGACTGTCTAGGTGTAAGTTAAATCGCAAGCCATGAAGGTCGTTCACAAGATTTTCAGCGGAACCCAAAACAAGGTTAGCGATGACTTTGCCTCCTGCGGGCAGGGAATCTTGGCTGAAGACCAACTTCAACTCTGGTAAATTGCCAGGGAAGAGGCCCTTAGCCAATGGATGCTTGAAATTATAATTCTCATTTATGGCCTCTAAGTCTATTTCTTCTACCAAACCATTGCCGTCGCAGTCAGCATGCTTGTGATTAAGTCCATCCTCGTAAAAGGACGGCCAATGTTCACTGTTTTGAGCCTCCCAGTTGATGGTAAGGATTGATCTTGCCGGACCAGTTCGTCCCATGGCAAGCCCTAAACTCAAGACATCATCCATATTTACAAGACCATCTGAATTTGTATCTCCAGGCCAAACCCGATCTGGGAACTTCACCCCATCCGCATTGTACAAGAAAATACCTTCTTCGTTATTGGCCACCCACAAGTTGCCAGCTTCATCCTTGCTAATGGCACTGATACCTGCAAATGTATCGATGGGAACTTCACTGAAGTCGAACCAGGTATAGTCTTGCCCATCGTATTCAAGCATTCTTGTGGGACTGGAAGTACCGAGGTAAACGGATTGCTTTTGTTCATCGTAGTAGATACACCTATAGCCGAAAACAGGGTTATCATTGGCATCATTTGGGGTATGCACTTCTACCTCTACAAAGTCTCTAGTAAAAGCAAAGCCACCATTGGTGCCGGTAAACCATACGCCACCGCCGGGCACTGAAACTAAGTTTGTGATACCCGCTGGAACTGGACTTTCCAAGCGATTAAATGTCCGCCAGTTTTCTCCATCATAGGCACTTAAAATACCATAAGAAGCATTGGTTGGGGCAGAACTCCCTACCCAAAGCGTTCCTTGATCATCCAACTCTAGATCCCAAATGTGATACCCTATGTTATAACTGGCAGATTCCTCAAGGTAGGTTGGTGTGAAGTACTCCCAACTCCCCGTAGCAGGTCGATAAAAAGCCAAACCACCTGCAGCGTCCTGCCCTGAACCTCCATTACCTAGCGCTCGACTGCCGTTGGTCGCAATCCATAGACCACCCCGCTCCATATCATATTCCAAGGCCGTCACAATCGGATAGGGTAGTCGATTTTGAATATTTTCTAGGTGGACAAAAGTATTTTCTTCGTAATAGTAGATTCCATTTTGACTGGCGATATATACTTCTCCATTCGGTCCCACAGCGAAATCCCTGGCTTCATTTTCAAGAAAAGTATTTTCCTGTAGGAGAGAGGCGATCCACCGGCCATCTGCGCTTAGTGCCACTCCACGATCCTCAAGCCCAATGTAACAGATCCCATCTGACTTGCAATCGAGAGCCCACACCCGATTTCCATGTAGACCATCAGATACAAAGGAGTGAACTACTTCCCATCCATCGGTATTGAGCCGTCCTACTTCGCCATTCGCCACCGTCCAGAGTGCTCCGTTGGGCGCCCGATAGAGTTGCCTATACCTCGAGAAGGTAAACGGACCATCTTCTGTTTTAACTGCCTCAAATTCATCGATGGTTGGATCATAATGAAGTAACTCAGTTTGAGCCCCAATCCATACATGGTTACTAGAATCAATATCTATCGAGTACAGCGTGTTGTTCCAGAAGGGGGCGGTGGTTTCATCGATTTGAACGTAGGAGGTATCTTGTAGGTCAATGACTAATAACCCTTTTCTAGCCGAAGCAGCCCAAATTTTACCACTGGTATCAATGGCAATGTCGCGTAAGGCGGCTGGGAAAATAGTACCTGAAACGCCAAATAAGGGATCACGGATATTACCCATTCGTTTCCGTCATATTGCCCAATGCCATCAAACCCCAAAGGCCCTGAACCATCTAGCTTGGCATAGTCAAAGGTGGCCCAAATAGTGCTATCTGTTGCTGTTTCAATATTTCTGACATATCTAGAGGGCAATGCCGGGTAGGTGTTAAAGGTCCAAGTACCATTTGCATACTTGTGAAAACCATTGTTGGAAGCAACGAAAAAGCTATCTTTTGTAATGGCAATAACATCATTAACGCCATTGAAAGGTACTTGCCAGGAAAGTTCCTCCCAGTCTTCGTTTACTTTTCTAAATAGACCCTCTTCGGCTGCCACATACAGATCATTGTCTTCATCCATAGTTAGTCCAAAGACCTTCTGGAAAGGAATACTACTGTTTTCCGGGGTGTAAGTTGTCCAGCGACCTTTGTAGAACATGGACAAGCCTCCATTAGAGCCATACCATTCTCTTCCTTCTTGATCGATGAATAGAACATTTATTTCGGGGACGTACTCTGCTGCGGCAATTCCAGAGAAATTGGTTTTAATCTGGTACCATTCTTGACCAAATAGTACAATAGGGAAAAGGCAGAGAAAGAGTAGAGAGGAGCGTAAGCGCATAGCAATAGTTTAGTTTATAGCCGTCACAAAAGTAAGGTATTTCCAAGGTCGAATCAATATGGATCAGATGAGCAGAAGCAAAATACTTGGAATCACTGAAGCAACTCAATAGGCAGAGTGTTTTGATTTTAATTCATATATGAAACAATAAAATGTGTTAATCGTATTAATAGCTGAAAAATGTACTTTACCGATAGTTGCATTAACCCAAGTATTGATCGTTCATAGTCGTTAGAAAACTATCGGAGCACCAAAAGGTCTAAGCATGAATTGGAGAAAACTACCTCAACGGACGTTATGGGGCTTTTTATTCCTTTGCCTCTCATTTTCTATCTCTTCTCAGGATCTAATTGATCCAATCCATACTAATCGAGCGTTGATATTCGCTGTCAACGATTACACGGAATTAGATACCCTGCAACATTCTATAAAGAAGGCCTCTCAATTGGCGAGTCTTTTGCAAAGACACTATAACTTCCAAGTTGAAGTAGTCGCCAATCCTACGGCAGATGAAATCGACAACAAGCTCAGGGAATACAAATACTTTTATAAGTATGATGAAGCGCAATCTTTTTCACAAGATGGGCAATTACTTGTATATTTTATAGGCCAATCTCACCGAATAGAAGGTCGTTCCTTCTTCTTCCCTAAAGATGTAAGTATTCGCAAGATGACCAAGACCGCGCTTGGGCTAGATCAACTCAGTAAGCTCGTTGATGAGATTGAATGCCAGCATATCTTGATGGGAATCGAAGGATTCCTTGGCACTAAGGACGATATAGCCGAAATGCGCCAGGATTCAAGCTGTTTGATCGCTACCAACATGCTTGCCGATTCTATTGAAAGCCTGGACGTCCAACCTATTCTAAGTGGGGAAACACGTCGCTTTGTGGGTTTGGCAGGTGAGGGGTTTTTTGATACGGACGAGGCGGAGTTAAGCAAACTCCTGTATCAGACTTTAGAACAGCTACCAGATTCCTCTTCTCTTCATTTGCCAGCTTTACTGCAAAGGATGAGCCAGGATAACCCTGATATATACTGTGATGGCTTCGGTAAGTCGGAGGCTCATGGGGATTTCATCTTTCATCGCCAGACGAAATATCAATATGAAGCCATTGAGCTACCTGAATCCTTGGCTGTAGCTGTAAAGCCTTTAGTGTTATCTCCCATCAGTCGTGCGGAACAGGATAGTCAGATGATCTTTGTGGGGGGTAGTACCTTTTGGAAAGGAGACGAATTCAAGGTAGGAGAGGCGGATGAATCTCCATTACATCTGGTGGAGGTAGGTTCCTTCCTGGTTAGTGGATATGAAGTAACCCAGGCAGAGTACCAAGCGTACTGTATGGCTAGAGGTATAGATCGACCTTTTGATGAGGGTAATGGTCGTTTGCCAGTTAACAAGGTGAGTTGGTATGATGCCATTGAATACTGCAATTGGTTGAGCTTGCAACACGGTTTTTCACCCGCTTATTCGATTGATAAGCGGCGGAAAGATATTCGGAATTCTAATCTACAAGACAAGCTCAAATGGAAAATCTCTGTGCACCGAAAGGCCAATGGCTATCGATTGCCTACCGAGTCCGAATGGGAGTTCGCCGCAAAAAGCAGAGGAAAGCATCACATTTGGACGGGTACTCGGGAACCTAAAGAGGTAGCACAGTTTGCCAACTACCGCCAGGCCGAACCTGTCTCAGACAGTCTTATCAACGTAGCTCCAGTGGGATCTTTTTCCAGTAATAGCTTAGGAGTCTTTGATATGAGTGGTAACGTCGGGGAATGGTGTTGGGATTGGTATGATGAGAATTATTACAGTCGCTGGACCAACGAGAATGTCTTACCTATCTCTGATCTTGGTCCCAAAAGAGGAAAGTTCCGGGTGGCCAAGGGGGGAGCTTGGACGGACTCTATCCAACAGGTAAG